>JAZSMP010000097.1:0-18315 GCA_045535915.1 Eubacteriales bacterium
CCAGGCGTAGATAACGCCCGCGAAAGCAAGACAGACGGTGCAGAGCGAAATATAGATCCAGCGCATTGACAGACGTGAAGATTCGGGTTTCATGGGATCGGTCCTTTCTCTTTTTTGTTGTGTTTATTATAGCACAACGCAAGGGAAAAGTCAATAAACTTGTTAGTATTTTACCAACTCTTTGTAAACTTTTTGTTCGTTATTGTTACTTTGCAATTATGTTGCGAGAAATAAAATAATATATACTTGACTTGATAATAAATTTGTGATAAAATATTATATCTTTATAATTTGCGCTAAGTGAAAGTTTTATCGTAAAAAATTCGTATATATTTTGTTCAGTGTATAAATCATTTACCGCGCGATCGTAGCCGTACGGAAGTCGAACCTAATTGCCTCACGGCGATTACTTTTCGTGTCTTTCGGCGTGCTTTTACTCGCAAGGTTAATACCTTGCTTCGCAAAATCCCACCAAAATCCATCAAAAATCAATTCGCCGTGAGGTGCGAGCAGTTTTGACGGAGCAGATTTTTTCGAGAACAAGGTTCTTTCCGATGATCATATGTTAATATTATTAAGGAAAGAACTGTAGTTATCGGGAAAATCTGCCCGACAAAACCAATTTTGTTCGACTCCCGTACGGCTACCCCAAGGAGAACAGAAATGACAAGAATCTCATTTCCCACAAAGCGGGCATTGGCGTTCCTTATGGCTATGCTCATGCTCATCATCCCCGTCCTCACCGCGTGTAGCGGCGACGGAGAGGTAACAGATGATCCTACCACCACAGAGACTCCCGTCACAAACGCGCCTTCGGTGACCACCGGTGCGCCCGATGTGACAACAGCTCCGTCTACCGATGTCAATAAGATTCCCTATACCGTAGAGGTTGTTACAGAAGGCGGACTTAAGCTCAAAGACATCACGGTTCTTATTTATTCCGACGCTACCATGACGGTTATGAACGGTTATGCAAAGACAGATGAAAACGGAGTCGCTTCCTTCAGCCTTCCCGCAGAAGGTACAAGCTATCATGCCGTACTTACCGAGGTCCCCAAGGGATACGTACTTGAAGACAGCTATCCTCTTTCGGGAAGCGAGACCACCATTACGCTTTCTTCCGAGCTCGTTTCGGGCGAAGGCTTCTCAGGCGTCAAGTTCAAGACGGGTGACATCATGTACGATTTCACTGTCAAGACCGTAGACGGCGAGACCTTTACTCTTTCCGAGGCGCTCAAGACCAAGAAGGCTGTTCTTATCAACTTCTGGTACATCAACTGCTCCTGGTGTCAGGAGGAGTTCCCCTATATGAACAGCGTATACCAGCAATACAGCGACGATATCGCGATCATTGCGCTCAATCCCTACTCCAGCGACACAGAAAATGCGATCAAGACCTATCAGTCGGCAAGCGGACTTGCCTTCCCGATGGCAAAGACCGATACTGCGATCGTTGACGCATTCAGCGTTGAGGCATATCCCACCTCGGTCATGGTCGACCGCTACGGTATGATCTCGGTAATCGAGGTTGGTGCCATTATTTCGGAAGCTCCCTTCGTTGCCGCTTTTGAGCATTTCAAGGCGGAGAATTACACCCAGAGACTTGAGGAATCCCTTCAGGCTTTCGTTGAGATCCCCAAGCCCGATACCGATATGCCCGATCCCGCAGAGGTTGCTGCGGCTGTAAACGGTAAAAACGGTGCGGGTATCACCTACCGTGCAGAAACAGCTCCCGAATACGCGGAGACCATCTGGGACTTCACTCTTACCGAAAAGAACGGTCAGAAGTGTCTTGTAAACACCAATCAGGAAGCGCACGGCACAAGCGCACTCCTTTACGTTGATGTTGAGCTCAAGGCGGGTCAGGCTATCAAGTTTGATTACTTCTCGTCTTCGGAGCTGAGCGCAGATATGCTTCATATTATTATTGATGACGTTCAGATCTATCAGATCTCGGGTGAGAGCACCGACTGGCAGACCTGCTTCCCCTACGTTGCCATTAAGGACGGCAAGTACACCATTGCGATCGCTTATATCAAGGATGCCTCCGATACTGTCGGCGAGGACAGCGTGTACATCAAGAATTTTGAGGTGTGCGACGCAAAGGACATCAATGTCGCAAGCTATATTCCCCGTAACTGTGCTACAGACCGTGTTGCCGACGGCTACGGCTATGCAAATTACGTTGACGTTGTTTTCAACGAAAAGGACGGCTACTACCACGTAGGTAAGGCTGACGGTCCTCTTCTTCTTGCAAACCTTATGGGATACCGTACTCCCTTTGCCGAGTCCTCGGTTTACGATCTCGCATACGCGGGTCTTGTTACCATTGACGGCGTAAACTACTATGATCAGATCGTTCAGTATTGTAACTACGCTTCGAATGCGTCTATCAACGGTGTTTGCACCGTTGACAAGGGACTTGCAGAGCTTCTGCAGAAGGTAGCCTTTGCTTGCGGTCTTGAGGTCGAGAATGATAAGCAGTGGCTCCAGATGTGCTGCTACTATGACGTTTACGGCGGTGTTGAGCAGCTCGCAGACCCCATTCAGGGCCTTGCTGCACATTCGGCATTCATCGCTGAGATGGGTAAGGACAATGTTGTCACATACGACAGAATAATCATGCCCCGCGGACTTATGCATAAGTTCGTTCCCGAAAAGTCGGGCGCATACCGCATCACCTCCGACAGCGAATATCTCGTTGACGCTTGGATATTTAATCCCGACAGAACCCTCTATTTCGAGTATGAGGGCGGCGAGCGTATGTATACCGACCCGACCAACTGCTCAATGGTCGTTTACTTCGAGGCCGGCAGAGATTACTATATTGATATCGCCTTCTACGACGTATATCAGATGGGCTCCCTCACCTTCAAGATCGAATATATCGCAGAGCAGTATGACCATTTCACCCTCGCATCTCCCGGATTCTTCACCTTCTATGAGAGTGAGGACGGACAGACTCTCAATGAAACTATCGCGGGCGGCATCGACGTTATTCTCGGCGATGACGGATACTATCACGAGCTCCGCGCTGACGGAAGCGTAGGCTCGATCATTTACGCAGACTTTACACAGCTTACTCCCATCTTCAATTCGACAATCATCGAGATGATCGAAAGAAACGGATTCAACTTCAAATATACAGAGAACGATCTTTACATCATGTACCGCTACGTGCTCTACGGCGCGAAGCTCAAGGATCAGCTCAAGATCGAGTGGGGCGAGTTCTACGATGAGTATTATGAGTCCTATAAGGTAGATGAAGTCCTTGCCGGCATCTATCACGGCGGCGGAGAGGACTATTCCTCGGTCATCAAGGAATACGCACAGCTTGCAGTTGAAAATGCAGAGCACCCCGAAAGAAGCGGATGCGTTGCAGTTGACGCAAAGCTTGCCGAAGTGCTCCAGTCTCTCATGGATAAATACACCTTTGAGGACGTTGACCACTCCTGGACAAAGGTATGCTACTATTATAAGTATATCGGAGCTCCTCTCAATCCTTAAGAATAAGGAGTTAGTAAATGAAACATTTCAGATTTATATTAACCATTCTTGCACTTCTCCTGATCTTCTCGACAGCAGTCCTCGTTTCCTGCGGGGGGGATGGAGAAGTGACTACCGAGGCTCCCGATCTTGGAACAGTTGAGCCTACCGACGCACCCGATGAGACCACCGCATCTCCCGAAACCACTGCGTCTCCCGAGACTTCGGAGGAGGAAACCACCGCAGCTCCCGAGACAACCGAGGAGATCACCACAGAACCTCCTCACACCCATTCCTTCGGCGCTTGGAATACCGTAAAGGTTACTTCTTGCACCGAAGAGGGACTCAGCGAAAGAGTCTGCTCTTGCGGTGTAAAGGAGACTCAGCCTATTGCCAAGACCGAGCACAGAGTCGGTGAGTGGATCATTGACAAGGAAGCTACGGCAACCGAGGAAGGCTCCAAGCATCAGACTTGCACCGTCTGCGGAGCAACCGTTAAGACGGAAGCGATTCCCGTAACTCCCCATATCCCCGGCGAGTGGATAATTGATAAGGAAGCTACCTGCACCGAGTCGGGCTCCAAGCACAGAGTCTGCACCAAGTGCGGAGAGACCTCCGATACCGAGACCATTCCCGCAAAGGGACACACCGAGGTCATTGATCCCGCAAAGGAGGCAACCTGCACCGAAAGCGGTCTTACCTCGGGTACACATTGTTCAGTATGTAACGTGGTCATTACCGCTCAGCAGACGGTTGCCGCAAAGGGTCACAACGAAGTATCGGATCCCGCAAAGGCTGCAACCTGCACCGCAAGCGGTCTCACTGCAGGCTCCCATTGCACGGTATGTAAGGCAGTTATAAAGGCTCAGCAGACGCTTCCCGCGTTGGGACACAGTGAAGAGACACATCCTTCCTGCGCGCCTACCTGTACCGCAAGCGGACTTACGGAAGGTAAGTCGTGTAAGGTTTGCGGAGAAACAATTGTCGCTCAGCAGACTATACCTGCAACCGGACATAAGGACGGCGAGTGGATAACCGATAAGGCTCCCACTTATACCGAAACAGGTTCAAAGCATCTTGTTTGTGCTGTATGCGGCGAGACACTCAAGACCGAGACGATCCCCGTTCTCGAACGTGCGAAGATAGATTATACAGTAACTCTTCTTGATGGCATCGGTGCGCCTATCGCAGGTATTAAAGTAAGCTTTACTTCGGGCGGCTCGGTCATGGCAGAGGTCAATACCGATGCTGCGGGCAAGGCAGTTGCCAAGCTTACCGAGGGCGAATATGAGGTCTCGGCTGAAGTCGACGGATTCTCTTCCGCATCCGCAAAGCTTACTGCAGCACAGCCTTCGGCAGAGCTCCGTCTTGTCGGATTTGCGACCAACCCTGAATTCGTATATCCCGATGAGAAAAACGGCGTTTACAGCGTTAACGTCGGCTCTGTCCGCGTTCACGTTGCCAAGGACGAGATGAGATATTTCTTCTTCCTTCCCGCAGAGGGCGCGGTATACAAGGTATATACCGATTCGAATAAGGTAGAAGTCGGATATTACGGCGGAAGCTTCTTCGTATCCCAGAATAACACGGGTGAGATGGACGAAAACGGAGTTATGACACTTCGCGTTCTTACCTCGCAGGTCGGTAACACGCTCGTTATCGGTCTTAAATCGACCTCGTCTGCTGTTGAAGATTGCGTTCTGACGATTGAAAGATCATCGGATATAGGAATTACGGATGCCGAGCGTCCCTGGGAACAGTATGAGCTTTCCAAGATTCCTGTGAAGGGCTCAGAATCCAAGGGCAATATTCACTACGTTCAGATAACCGCTGATATCACAGATATATTCAATCCCAAGGGAGCTATCGACGAGATCGCGGTCTACTATAATGAGAAGGACGGATTCTATCATCTTTCTTCTGCCGACGGACCGATCCTTTATGTAAGGATCAACACCAAGACGGTCTTCCAGGAGGCTCTGATCACGATCGCGAACGTAACCAACATCGGACGCTATTTCTATGACGAGCAGGGCAACTTCCTCAGGAAGGAATCCTATAACGATGCGCTGATCGCATACGGTGCGGTTGCGGATACCAACGGCTGTGTACCTCTCGACAACGATCTTATCTATATTCTCAAGAATATGGGTGAGAACGGCTGGTACGATATGCTTTCTCCCAACTCGATCTTTGCAGATGACGCTGTCTTCGTTTATCCCTATAACGCATGGCTCTTTGCCGTTTGCTATTTTACCTGATAATAAAGCTCCGATGCCTTGGCATCGGAGCTTTTGTTTATATTTCTTGAATTACTTCACAGTACATATAGAGAGATCCGAGACAGACGAGCGGTGCTCCGCTGTTTTGGGCAAATTTCTTTGCATCGGAGAGTGCGGAAGCAACGCTGTCATATGACGTTGCAGTAATACCCACGCCCCCAAGAACTCGGGCGTATTCTTCGGCAGGAAGCGCGCGAGGATTAGCTGGAGTGATCGTAAAGGCGCGGTCCGCAATCTCGGAGAATTTACGCGCGATGTAGTTGTAATCCTTATCCTTCATAACTCCTGTGAGTACCGAAACCTTTCGGTCTCCGAAATAACGCTTGATGCTTTCTACAGCTTTTTCGATACCCTCGGGATTATGCGCACCGTCAAAGATGATGAGTGGCTCGCGCGAGATGATCTCGAATCTTGCGGGCCAGCGAGCCGCAAGGAGCCCCTCGCGGACCGCCTTTTCGTTGATCTTGAATCCTTGATCCTTGAGCAGTTCGACGGCACAGAGGACGTTTGCGGCGTTCAGAGGCTGATAAAGACCTAGCAGAGGAAGTTTTACTTCCTTATAATCACAGTAATTGAAGAGGCTTCCCGAAAGGTCGGAGGATAAAATTTCAAGTCCGGATTTGTCTGCGAAATGATATTTCGCATTCATTTCTGAAGCCTTGGCTTTTATAACCTCCTTAACACTCTCGCCGTTTCCGCCGAAGAGGACACATCCGTTATGCTTGATGATTCCAGCCTTTTCAGCCGCGATCTTTTCGACCGTGTCGCCGAGGAAGGCTGTGTGGTCAAGGGCGATTCCGGTTATGACCGAGAGCAGGGAAGACTTGATGATATTGGTCGAATCGAGTCTGCCGCCCATTCCCGCTTCAAGGATCACGACGTCGCATTTTTTTCTCTTGAAATACTCAAAACCGATCGCGGTGATAAGTTCGAACTCGGTGGGTTTGTCCTCCATCGAATCGGCATACGGCTTAACGTATTCGGTTATCTCGGCAAGCTCGTCGTCGGCGATATTTTCGCCGCAGAACTGCATACGCTCGTTGAACACCTTGATATAGGGCGAGGTGAAAAGTCCCGTTCTGTAACCCGCACGGCGTAGGACGGAGTCGAGCATCGAGCAGAATGAACCCTTGCCGTTCGTTCCCGCAACGTGGACAAATTTCAGCTCATCCTGCGGATTGCCAAGCTTTTCGCAAAGTGCTGAAATGCGTTCAAGCCCGGGCTTGGTGAAGGTCCAGCAGATCGAATGGATATATTCAAGTGCTTCGGTGTAATTCATTTTATCACCTCGTGTATTTTTCGAATGCCTTGTGTCTGAAGATAAGGCAGATAAAGAATGACTCGACCGCGCTGATCACCGCATAAGTCGGGAGTCTGTAGAGGATCAGCATGCCGTATGACATATTGTAGTATGCGAAAATGCCGAAGGTCTTGACTATGATCGAGCCTATCAGATGCGCGATGATTACCGAAAAGATTATCCTCGCATTGCTCCTTTTTTTGATAACGTAATTCGAAACGAGACCGCTGACGATTCCGACGAGAGCCGCGCCGATGGTCACTATCGGCGAGATGGCGAAGCTTTGGGTTGATAGGAAATAGCTGACCATATCGGACACTATACCGACAGTTCCTCCCACAGCGGGTCCGAAAAGGATTCCCGAGAGGATGATGGGAAAATTCTCAAAAGTCACGCGGAAAAGTCCGTTCCCGAAATTGAGAAAATTCTTGCAGATGATGCCGATAACAACGCTGAGTGCGCCGAGCATAGCGGCGGTGGCGAGAATGCGGACGTTACGAAGTCCGGTTTGATGTTTTTTTGACATAATAAAACCTCCCTTCGCAAACAGTAACTCTGTGCGGCGGGAGGAAAAGAAAATATCCCCGTAGCAACAGCGGGATGCGGAAGACCTTGGGCGATTGGATCTTATTCCGCGCGGCAACTCCCCGTCCGCGCGTGTTTTGACACAAGGTATCCTACTCTGTTCACAAAAGCCGTAAGAAAGTCGAATGTAATCGGTTTTGCCGGGCAGATTTTCTCGATAACTTCAGTTCTATCCTAGGTAATATTAATATATAACCGTCGTCAAGAACTTTGTTCTCGAAAAAATCTGCTCCGCCAAAACTGCTTCGCACCTCACGGCGAATTAATTTTTGATGAATTTTGGTGGGATTTCGCGAAGCAAGGTATTAACCTTGCGAGTGAAATCACGCCGAAAGGCGCGAAAATTAATCGCTGTGAGGCGATTAGATTCGATTTCCTTACGGCTTCTATATTATATACCTTTTTGCCCGATTTTGCAATACCTTTGCGCAAAAAACTTGACAAAAATCGCGGAATGTGCTATAATATGACGCGGTGAGTTCGAAACCATCCTCACCTTAATAAAAACTACGGAGAATAAAAATGCAAAAAAACAAAAAGCACGTCCGCTTCCTTTGCGAGGCGGCATTGATCGCGGCTATCTACGTGATCCTCACCTACTTCTGCGCGGCTGTCGGAATGAGCAGCGGAGCGATCCAGTTGAGATTTTCGGAAGCTCTCTGCGTTCTCGGACTCTTCACCCCCGCGGCTTTGCCGGGCGTTGCACTCGGTTGCTTTATGGCAAATCTGCTTACGGGCTGTGCGCTTTGGGACATCGTCTTCGGAAGTCTGGTAAGCCTCGTCGGAATGATCGGTCTCATAGCGCTCAAGAAGTTCCCTTATCTTGCCCCCGTGCCCTACGCGATTGCTAATATGGTGGTAATTCCTTTCGTCGTTAAACTCGTTTATGGCACCCCCGAGGCATTACCGTTGATATTCCTGACGGTCGGCATCGGCGAGATCATTTCAGTCTTCGGCTTCGGAATTCCGCTTTATCTGATACTGAAAAAGCATCAGAATCATTTGTTCAAATAAGAAAAAAGCAGATCCTTCGGTTGAGGGATCTGCTTTTTTGCGTTAAAGCTCTCTCTTCTTATAAAAGACGATCGAAAGGTACCAGGAGAGTGCGAATATGCCGATGCCGATGAGGCATACGATTGTCAAAGTTCCGAGAAGTTTTATCTCTTGTTGGATCGCTTCTGTCATCAATTGCGAAGACAAAACACTTCCTCCGCATACGATTCCGACCATAACGTAATAAGCGAGCCTACCCTTTTCAACGCCGTATTTAAATATAAAAGGGAGGCTGACGGACGAGGAGATCAGCGACATAGTCAGCATAAGCATCATAAAGATTCCGAATGAGGCGATCTCAAACGTTCCTCCTTTGATCATAACTGCCGCATGCGCACATCCGATGAGAATCAGGATGGCGATTTGCGCAATGAGACCTATGACGAATTTTCCGCTTACTATCTGTGCACGTGTGTAAGGAAAGGTTTCACTGTATTGAAGCCAATGGCTTCGCTCATCGTAAGCAAGCAGATTTGTTGGTATTATGCCGCAGAGTAAAGACGGATAAAATACGAAGAAAAGGTTTTCACGGTCGGCAAGTGATAAAATCAAGAAAAGTAAAGAAATTATAATATTCGTTTTGCAGTACTTGACCGTCATATAGAGATCTTTAAGAATAAGTCCCTTCATTTATTTTGCCTCCTTTACCATAAACAGAAAGAGTTCTTCGATGCTTATCGGACTGATTTTGAAATCTTCGGGTACTTTATCCCGCAGAACGATCGTCTCGATGCCGTAAGGCGTTACCTTGGTGTGCTTGATCGAAGTAAGATCAAGTGCCGAAAGCTGTTCGGGCGTGCAATGTACGATTCCGTATTTTGAAAGAAGCACGTCCTTTTCCTCGCAGAGAAGCAGCTTGCCCTCGTGCAAAAACGCAATGTAATCGCAAAGCTTTTCAAGATCGCTGACGATGTGTGAGGAGATGAGTATCGAATGGTTTTCGTCTCTTGTGAAATCGTAAAACATTTCAACGACTTCATCGCGCACAATGGGATCAAGTCCGCTTGTTGCTTCGTCGAGAAGGAGCAGCTTTGCACCGTGCGACATTGCAATGGCAATGCCGAGCTTCATTTTCATACCGCGCGAAAAATCCTTGAAGGGTTTGTTATCGGGAAGAGAGAGTTTTGTAAGCAGACGCTCGAATTCGCTCTGGTCCCAATTCTTGAAGCTGTTCTTCATCACCTTACCGACCTGCTTTGCGTTTAAGCATTCGGGAAGACCGACTTCGTCCAAAACAACGCCGATGTCTTCTTTCGTCAGCGCGATATTTTTATCGTTATACTCGCCGAGTATCTTGATACTTCCTCGGTCCTTGTGAATGATATCGAGTATCAGCTTTATCGTTGTGCTCTTTCCCGCTCCGTTTTCGCCGATAAGACCCATAATGCATCCGCTCGGCAGGGTGAGACTGAGGTCATCAAGACGGAAATCCTTAAAGGATTTGGTCAGATTTTTAATTTCAAGTGCATTCATTCTTTTTCCTCCATAATGAACGTTATCATTTCGATGATATCCTCGCGCCTCAGATTGCAGGATGCCGCAAGAGCGGCGATATCCTCGATATGCTTTTCGATTTTTTTGAGATTTTCTTCGCGCAAGAGCTCGGTGTTCTTCGGGGCAACGTAGCAACCCTTCCCGGGAAGAGTGTAGATGAAGCCTTCTTTTTCAAGCTCCTCATATGCATGCTTTGTGGTGATAAAGCTGATGTGCAGGTCTTTTGCAAGCCCCCGTATCGATGGGAGCATATCGTTTTCCTTGAGCTCTCCGCTTATTATTTGGCTTTTTATCTGCGAATAGATCTGATTGTAGATCGGTTCTCCGCTTTTTGTGTCGATAAGAACTGTCACGTGATCACCTCCGTTACAACTGTATATATACATTATACACGGCAATAACGCATTTGTCAATAGTTTTTTGAAAAAAACAGGACGGAAAATTGAAATTTCCGTCCTATTTTAAATAATTTTCGTGAAAATCTGATCACTTGATCGTACAGCAGAACTCCCGAACGCCGTCCTTCAGCTTGAAATCCATAAAGTAGCAATGATTTCTGTCGCCGTGTTCCTCTCCGATCTCAAGCTCGCAGAGAGAATGGTCGAAGTCGATAACTGTATCTTCGACTGAAAGAACACCGTTTTCGTACGTAGGTTTAATGAGAGAGACGAGGCGTTCGACGATCTCGCCGTCTCCGGAATAGACGAACTTATCGGTCAGAGTTACGCTGCCGTCGGTGAAGGAGAAAGAGCGGAGAACACTCTCAAGACCGTCGCAGTTATATGCTTTTGCAATGTCGGTCGAGAAAATGCCGTTGTCGTATTTTGTCCCGATAGCGGCATACTTTTTGCCGAATTCCTGCAATTTGCCGTCAACGATCGGTACGCTGTGACTGCGCGAGGAGCATTCGAGGATTGAGTACCTTGTATTTTTGTCAAAATACTGACGCGAATAGATTCCCGCGCCCGGGTCGGTGAGGATCTGCTTACCATTTTTTGCATAAATGAAGCTGCCGACGTCATTGTTGTTGTGATGCTCATTGTTGTTTCCGCCCTTGGCAGCAAAGCCGTACGAGGATGTGCGCTTGATGATCCATTCGGAGTCCTCGGCGTAATAATCCGCGGATAAGGTATCGTCAGCGGGATCGTTATAATATTCCTCATCGAGCCAGAGAACCGAGCGGAGATGCAGACAGTAGCGCGCGCAACCGTCGTAATTGTAGGAGAATTTCGGATGATATACGACGACCTCGTCGGGATACAGCGACTTGAGATAATGGCAGAGTCCGATATGATAGCTTAAGTTTCTTCCGCCGTCGGCAAAGCTTACGCAGGTGTTGCCGGATAGGAACATCTTCTGGATGAAGGACGCGACCTTTCTGACCTTTTCATTTTTGAACCAGTCGATCTTACCTTGGGTGAAGGTCTTGAGCATATCGGCATAGACCGTGAAGAATCCGAATCCGTAATGCCAGTATCCGCATCCCTCGATACAGATGCCGTCGTTTTCAAATCCCGAAAGGTAATATTCCATTGATTCATTCCAACGGTCGATGAGAGTTTCGGCAAGGTCGGGGCGCTGGATCATAAACGCGCACGCAACAGAACCCGTACAGACCGCGGTCCAGTTGTTCGTGCCGTGCTCCCACCATTTGTATTCGGGGACGGCAAGGAAAGGGGTAAAGATCCTGCGTTCGGTTTCTACCTTGATCCTGTCAACGATCAGCGGATCGAGACGGTCGCCGAGCATTGCGTATATCTCGCTGAGGGCAAATCCCGTCTCGGAGGCAAAGAGGTCGATCTTACAGTTGTTGTTTGTTTCAAGCTTTCCCTGATGCGCGGGGAGGCACCAGGTGTATTCGTCGCAGATGGCGTATATCTCGTCCATAAGACGGTTGAGATATTTTTTCTCCTCGGGATAAAAGAGGGCGAGCAGAGAAGCGGCACTTATCGCAAGACGGCGCGAGAAATAAACTGTTTCGTAGACTCCGCGGTCTCCGGTGTCCCAATAGAGCTTGAAATCGCTGTAGCGGAGCACTTCGCGGGGTGTGGTGCAATGCTTTTCCCAAATTGCAAAAAGCTCGTCGCGGAATTTTTTATAGCAATCGGCTTCTCTGACTTTTTTGATAAATGCGGGGTCTTGAAGCTTAGAATAGATCTCCATAGCCGTTCTCCTTTTGATTTAAAAAGTAACCCTTTCAGCTTTGATGCATTTGTCACCCGAGAGGGTAAAGAGCGCACCGTGAGATGTTATTTTACCCTCGGCAACGCGGTAACGCTGGGGCATAGCGGTGGTAAAACCCTTGATGATGCAGTCGGTTGCAACACCGAGGATGCTTATATCGGGACCCGTCATTCCGATGTCGGTGATATAACCCGTTCCGCGCGGAAGCAGCTGCTCGTCCGCGGTGGGTACGTGCGTGTGCGTGCCGAAAACGACCTGCACACGACCATCGAGGTAGTATCCCATAGCGAGCTTTTCGCTCGTTGCCTCGGCGTGGAAGTCGAGGACTGCGATATCGTAATTTCCCGCTTCGCGTTTGAGGATCGCGTCGGCGGTCTCAAATGGCGAGGCAAGCGATACCTTCATTGAAACGTTGCCCTGAATGTTCATGACAAGCACGCGAACTCCCACGGCATTGACGATGCAATATCCGTGTCCGGGGGCGCTTCCGGGGAAATTTGCGGGGCGGAGGATGTATTTTTCATCGTCGAGATAGGAATAGATATCGTATCTTCCGAAGGCGTGGTTGCCCGTCGTTATGACGTCGGCTCCCGCGTAGAATATATCCTCCGCGTCATTTTGACCGATACCGTGTATCTCGGCGGCATTTTCACCGTTGACGATCACGAGATCCGCGCCGAGATTTCTTTTCATTTTTTGGAGATTCGCTCTCAGGTAAGCGACGCCCGCCTGACCTACAACGTCTCCGATTGCAAGTATTTTCATCATTCTGTTGCTTTTTTAAGCCATTTGCCGGCAAGCTTTGCAACGACAAGATAGATAATTGCGCCCACCGAGCTCTGCGCAAGGTTGAAGGGAATGCCCGCAAGCGCGGCAATTGCATTTTCATATACGAAGACTGCCTCAAACGCCCAATATCCAACCGCACAAATGGCGATAGATAAGACAAGACCGATTATGTTTCTCAGCGAGATGGGATCTTTCTTGCGTGAGAATGCAAGGACGGTAAGTATGCGCACGAGCGCCGTTATCGGAATGTAGATCACGTAGCCTGAACAGAGATCGGCAAGCGATACTCCGACGGCGGTTGCCGCCATGGCGTAGGGCGCAGGAAGCAACACGCTGGCGAGAAAGACTATTCCGTCTCCGATATGCACGTAACCGACGCCGAGAGGAATCTTGATAAGAAAGGTTGCCGCGAATGCCAGTGCGGCGAGCATGGCGCTGATAGTTATGAACTTGATGTGTTTATGTGCTGCCGTGTGTTTCATTTTTTACAGATGAGCTCCTTTACTGTAAGAATTATATCGTTTTCATAACCCGAGCAGAGTGATGTGAGTTCATCAAGGCTGCCGCCGTAGACAACGGTAGCAAGCGCCTCACATCCCTCAAACGCCTTGTTGCCGATCGAGGCAAGCGTAGAAGGAAAGGTTAGCTTTTTGAGTTTTTCGCAAGAGGCTATAGCTCTTGCACCGATCGACTCAAAACCTTCAGGGAAGACGATTTCGGAGAGCTCATTACAGTTGCGGAAGGATGCCGGACCGATCTCTTTGAGTTTCGCGGATAGTGTGATGCTTGCAAGCTGTTCGCAATCTTCAAATGCCTTCTCGCCGATAAATTCTACCGAATCGGGAAGGGTTATTTCTTTGATCGCGGATGCGAAAAAAGCTTGCGCCTCGATTCTTCTTATCGAGGGCGGGAGGATCACCTTTTCTGCCTTGGCGTAGAAAAAGCCTTTGTCTCTGACTGCGGTTACGAGGGTGTTGTCGAATACGTCGGGGACGATAAGCTCGGTGACGCCCTTGTATTTGTCTCCGTCAAAGGAGATGGCGCCGTACTCGTCGATCTTGAACCATGGCATCGAAGCCGTGGTTCCGATGATAACGTCATCGCGTCCAGCAAGCTTCTGTGCATTTTTGGTTATGCAGGTTGCCGCTATCGAGTGGGCGTCCTTGTAATCTCCGAGACTGATATAGACGTCGTATGCGTCGAGATATTCCTCGGCGGCAAAGAGCTCGTTTGCGCTTTTGTATATACGCGCGGGCTTCCAGACGTTCTTTTCGAGAAGCACGCAGGCAACTATCGCGCAGATCAGCAGAAGCACGGCAAGGCCGATAAGACCGATCTTGATGAGCTTTGCGCGCTTACGCTTTTTGTACTCTTCGATGCGGCGCTGTGTAGCCTTTTCCTGATATAGCTTCTGGCGTTCCGCGCTTGTCAGATGTTTTCTTTCGTTTTCCTGTTCTTGGATGTTGTTTTCGGACATTTTATTTGGTTTCTACTGGAATGAATTGAGTTCTGGGTTTTGTGGGAAGCTCGGGAAGAGCTTTGAGGTTACAGTCGATGTAGATCGGGCAGTGGTCGGATACGTCAAGGGCATCCTGCTCAAGAACTACGCGGTACTCCTTGACGTCAAAGCCTTCGTGACCGAAGAGGAAGATGTGGTCGATCGAGCCGAGCTGTGAGCCCTTGGGCGCAGGACCGTTTTCGTATTCCTTGGTCTCCTCGTTGAGGACTGCGTAAGGATGGTGTGTGCCGGTGAGATGCGAGAACTCAGTTGCGCACACGCGGGTGTCGAGACCGCCCCACTCGTATGCACGGCGGTAGGGAAGCGAACCGATACGGCAGTTCCAATCGCCCATGGCAACAACGGGTACGTTGTACTTGTACTTCATGTAGTTTACGTAAGTCATCATCTGATCTACGTCGGATACTCTTGCGAGATCGGATTCGGGACCGCCCTGCCACCAGAAGTGGGTCGAGATCGCGCCGAATTCCATTCCGTCGCTTATGCGGCGGAGAACTGCCCACGCAAGGCTCTTGGTCTTATGGTTGTTAAGACCCGTGTAAAGATGCCAGCCGTGGTCGATAACTTCAAACATTCCGCGGCGGATGAGAAGGGGGGTGTTGTCGGTAAGGCCTTCGGCTTCCTTGTGGGTGAGAAGCTCGTATTCGGGGGAAAGCAGATCGATCAGGCGTGATTCGTAAAGATTGGGCGTCATTTCCTGCAGGCCGAGAACGTCGGGCAGATAGCGCATGTAGATATCGCGCATGTGAAGATCGCGGTTGTAGACCGCACCGCACCAGATGTTGTGCGACATGATTCTGAGTTCTGTTTTCTTGGTGTAATCCATAGTATACCTCCAATATGTTAAATGTTTTGATTTTCCTTGGATTTATCGTGTGTGACTGTCAACGACAGCCGCGAGATCTCGGCGCGTACGCCGCAGATATCAATCATGTATTCGAGCTTCAGCTTACCCGATTTGAGAAGCTTGTTTTCGACTTTTTGAGTAGTCACCGAAAACTCCATTCTGTTTCCACCCGGGTCTTTGGCGATGCATTTGCGCTTGGTATTTTCCTCGAGAAAGACGGTCGAATATCCGTCGGGACCCGCTCCCGGCTGTCTGAGCGCAATAAGTCCGGGATCTTTTTTTGAAAAGGATACTGTTATTTCTCTGTTTCCCTCGGATTTGAAAGTGAGAACGATCCTGCCGTCGTGTGTCGAACGCAGAACGCCTTCGGAGAGAATGGTCGTTTGTTTTGAAAATATTTCGGCGAGAAGTGCGCCCATCTGGCTTGTCATATCGGGGAGCGCATGAGTCGGTGTCGAACGGCTCATCTCGGCTTTGACTATTACGTCGTATTGCATTTTTTACCTCCTTTTTTACGCGCACATGCGGTAATAATAACTGTGAGGTGATGTTATGAAAAGAAAAATGATTTCGGCGTTTCTGATAATTATTTGTATTGCGGGTCTGTATCCTATTCGAGCGCACGCCGCTGACGAAAGAGAACTTCTTGCCTGTGCGGTGGAATCCGCCGCATCGGGGGAAAGCTATACCGTTATGGCCTCGCTCGCATCGATAATGCTCAACCGAGTCGAGTCTGCTGAATATCCCGCGAGCCTTGCCGCCGTTATAGCCGACGCGGGGATCGATATTTCTTCGGTCACCCCGAGCTCGCAAGCCTTGCGAGCGGCACGCGATGCTTTGTCGGGATTTGACCCTACGGAAGGCGCTCTTGCTTATTCAAAGGGAGATGAACCGCCCTTTATACGGCTTAAAACGGGCGCATGGAGCTTCTACTGAAATTATACCGCATATTGAGCCAATAGTCAAGAAAATTTATTGATATTTTCTTGACTTTTTTAATATTTCGGTATATAATTATATGGATAATTAATTTTACATAAGAGGTAGAATAATGGATCTTAAAAATCTTCTCAAATCACTTGAAAATTGCCCCTGTGGCAGAGAGCACACCTTTGATACAAAGGTCGTTGAGATCTACAGCGGTCTGACCAAGGATACCGGCAATATCCTGCTTGACGCAGGTTTCCCCACCAATATTCTGCTTGTTGCAGACGAGAACACTCTCGGTGTTGCCAACGCAGAGGGACTTTGCACTTCTCTCGAGGCATCCGGTTTCAATGTTAAGAAGCTTATTTATAAGAATATGATGTACGCCCGCATCGAGCAGGTGCGCGAGGTCGAGGCTCTTCTGGGCGACGTTGACGGCGTTATCTCCTGCGGCACAGGCTCGCTCAACGACATCTGCCGCGTTGCTTCCTTTGAAAAGGACAAGAAGTTCTGTATCTTCGCAACCGCTCCTTCGATGGACGGATTCGCTTCCGATACCGCTCCCATCATTGACAACAACTTCAAGGTATCCTGGTTCGTCCGTCAGCCGATGGTCATCCTTGCCGATACCAAGATCCTCGCTAACGCTCCTACCGAGCTCAAGGCTGCGGGATTTGGCGATATGGTTGCTAAGTACATAGGTATCGCAGACTGGAGGATCTCCAACCTCCTCACCGGCGAGTACTACTGCCCCGCAATCGCAGAGCTTACTATGACTGCCGTAAAGAAGATGGTCGCTCTTGCCGATAAGGTTACAGGCAATGATGAGGAGGCGGCGGGCGCGATCATGGAGGCTCTCGTTCTTTCGGGACTTGCTATGAAGCTTGCTCTTTCCTCAAGACCCGCATCGGGAGCTGAGCACGTTGTTTCCCACTACTGGGAGTGCTACAAGCTCGCCCGCGGCATCTGGCCCGAGTTCCACGGCAAGAAGGTCGGCGTTGCTACCCTCATCATCAACAAGATCTACCGCAATATCGCGGACCGTGTAGAAGAGATCGATCCCGTTAAGGACGAGCCCGATTGGAGCGAGGTTTACAAGCATTTCTCACCCGAGCAGATCCCCGAGGTAGAAAAGCTCAATAATCCGAACATTATGGATAAGATCGATCCCGCAGATCTCAAGGCAAAGTGGCAGCAGATCCGCGAGATCATCTGGGATGTTCTTCCCGAGAACGACGCACTTCTCGCGCTTATGAATACCGCAGGCTGCGCAACCACTCCCGAGGAGATCCACGTTTCTCCTGAGCTCTTCGCAGAGGGTATCTACTACCACGCATATATGAGATACCGCGTGCTCGTTACGAGAATGATGCCTATGATGGGCATTGATCCGCTTGAATTTCTTGACTGATCACTGACCTTCCAAAAACTTTCCGATACTGCGTTGCGCCTTGTTTCGAAAAGTCTTTTCGGTCAATTGAATAAAACGGGTTGGCTTGAAACAGAGCCAACCTGTTTCAAAATTAAAGGAAAGGAGAATAAAATGAAAAACGAAAAACTTATGCCGTTTGCGGCGGCGTTTGGATGGTTTGGCGCGTATATTCTCCTGAGCCTTATTTCTGCACAGTTGCCCGACGGTGTTGACTGTGCCGTCAGCATATTTGCTCTTTGGGGACTGATATTGCTTTGCGCGGGAAGATTGGAAGGAAAAAACACTTTCGCAGATCGTCTTATCCACGGCGGTGTGAGACCGCCCCCGCCGATCAAATTGCTTCTTGCATTCTGCGCGGGCGGGGGACTCAATCTCGCGTATGGCGGACTTTTGCCGCTTTTGCCCCTTCCCGAAAGC
>JAZSMP010000085.1:0-7308 GCA_045535915.1 Eubacteriales bacterium
GGTTGAGATCGGGATCGAACCGCTGTAGGGCTCGCCGTCGCCGTTGTCACGGACGACTGTAAGAAGTCCTTCGCCGACGGCACCGCCAACGTCCAGCTTGCCGACAGAGTTGAGGGGAAGCTCAACGTCGGGATTCGTGATATATCCGCGGACGCATCCGAGCCAGTCGGATACCGCAAGGATTCTGCCCGCAGGTCCGTCGCCCGCGAGAGTGAGGGTGAGAGTTTCCTGCTCCTCGCCCATCATGATGCCCATGAGTGACGCGGCGGTGAGAAGTCTGCCGAGCGCCGCGGTCGCGGTCGCGCTGGTGTTATGATATTCGTGAGCCGTGTTTACTATGTCGCGCGAGTCGATAACGCTGATACGTGCCGAGCCGTCCCTTGAGAGAGCACGGAGTATTCTTGATTTTTTGATTTCCATATTAGTGATCCTTTATTTTTTTGCCCTTGCGGCAAAGTAGAATTTTGAGTCGCCAGCAGCGGCTCTTTTCATTTTTGTGTTGCCAAAGACTCCGCAGATCTCAAAGCCCGCGGCTTTCAGTTTTTCCTCGATCTCGGAACGGCTGTAGCATCTTTCCTGCCATTCCTCATCGCGGCGTGAATAGAGCTCTGTACCCGCTTCTTCCTCGGTAAAAACGCTGAGGTAGAAACGGCAGATCCCGCGCTTTTCGGAGTAATCGTTCTGCCAGTTGCAGAAGACGGCGCGCCCGTCGTCGGTCTCGGCTTCGAGCTGATATGAATTCTTACCGTATTCTTTACAGAACCGCGCGGGTGTATTCATATCGAAAAGGAAGAGACCGTCAGGATCGAGATAATTATGTACGAGTGAGAAGGTGCGCTCAAGCTGACCCTTGCGCGTCAGATGGTTGAGCGAATCGAAGGAGCAGGTGACGGCACCGACCGTACCGTAAAGCTCGAAGGCTGTGATGTCCTGAAGGAGGAGAAGCACGTCTTCGGGACAGCGTTCGCGTGCGACGGCGAGCATTTCGGACGAAAGATCAATTCCCGTCATATCGTATCCGCGATCGGCGAGAATTGCGGTCAGAGTTCCCGTGCCGCAGGCGAGGTCGAGAACGAGCTCGGGTCGGTTTGGAAGAAATCGGTCAAAGCACGCCTCGGCAAAATCCGCCCAAGCCTCGTAATGCCTCTCACCGTTGATGATATCGTAAATGTGCGCGATCGCACCGTATCCTCTTGCGTTATCCATCACAGACCGAGAAGGGGGAAGATGCGGTAAACGGTTCCGGCACCCATCACGATTATGGCATCACCGGGACGCGCTTCGTTTGCGAGAACCCCGATAACTTCGTCAAAGCTTGCGCAATAGGTTGCCTTTTCACCGATCGCCCCGGCGAGAAGAGCAGAGCTTACACCGAGGGTGTCTGTCTCCCGCGCGGCGTAGATATCGACCGTGAGAACGCGGTCTGCGGTCGAAAGTGCTGAGACAAAATCGTCCCAGAGTGCGGCGGTGCGGCTGTAGGTATGAGGCTGATAGATGCAGAAAAGTCTGCCGAAGCCCATGTCGCGGAAGCCCTGAAGGGTCACGGAAATTTCGGTGGGATGATGCGCGTAGTCGTCGTAAACGTCAACGCCGTTCCACTTGCCCTTGTATTCCATGCGTCTGCCTGCGCCGAGATAGTGCGAAAGTCCTTCTGCAACGGTATTGGCGTCGAGACCGCAGATCATCGCAGCGGCAAAAGCGGCGAGAGCGTTGTAGATATTGTGCTTTCCGGGGACGGAGAGCGAGATATGAGTGGCATAATTGCCTCTGAAATATACGTCGAAGGAAGCCATTCCCGAATTGTACTCGATGTTGTAAGCCGTGTAATCGCAGTTCTCGGAGAGACCGAAGGTGACGGGAGTGCCGGGGTATCCCGCCATGGCGAGACGGACGTTGTCGTCGTCGCCGTTTACAACGGCGTAACCCGCAGGACCCGTGATAGCGGCGTAATCCGAGAAGGAACGGCGGACCTGCGTGATGCTCTTGAAATAATCGACGTGGTCGAGCTCGATATTCAGAATTATTGCGATGTTGGGATTGAAATCGAGGAAGGAATCCATATATTCGCAAGCCTCGAAGACGAAATTATCCTCGCCGCCGATGTGGTATGCGCCTCCCATTTCCGCGAGTGTGGCGCCCGAAAGTACCGTGGGATCGCCGCCCGCGTGCATAAAGGAGAGGGCGCACATCGAGGTGCAGGTGCTCTTGCCGTGCATGCCCGAAACGCCTACGCGGTTGCGGTATCCCGTCATGATGTAGCCGAGGAAATCGGCGCGCGAAATGCAGGGGATCCCCCTTGCAATGGCGGCGGTGTATTCGGGGTTGTCGGAAGCTATGGCAACCGTGTAAACGACGGCGTCGTATCCGTCGATGTGGCCGGCTTCATGTGAATAAAAGATCTCGATGCCGGCATCGGTCAGCTTGTCGGTAAGCGCGGTCTGCATCTGATCCGAACCGCCCACGCGGTAGCCGCGGATATGCGAGATATGCGCCAGCGAGGACATGTTTATTCCTCCTATGCCGATGAAATAGATGTTCGAGGCACTCGCAAGCATTTCCGCGATAGCGGCGGCGCCGTAATGTGTATTTTCTATAGACATATAAGTCTCCGTTCCGCCGAAAGATCGGCTGTTATTAGCTGTAATTAAGACGGTCTCAATTAAATTATTCTCTACTTTTCACAGAAAAATTTGTTTTTGTTTGAATAACCTTCACAAAATTATTGTATACTATAATTGTAAACTTAAAAATTGAACCCAAGGAGTAAAAAAATGGAAATCACCGATGTAAAAATCAGAAAACTTTTTGAAGAAGGACCCATGAGGGCAATTGCTTCCGTAACTCTTGATGATCAGCTTGCGGTTCACGATATTAAAGTAATTTCCGCAAGAGAGAAGCTGTTTATCGTAATGCCCAGCCGTAAGAATCCCGACGAGACCTTCAGAGACATCGTTCATCCCATCAATGCAGGTTTCCGCGCGGCTCTTGAAGGCGCTGTTCTCGAAGCTTACCGCGAGGCTCTCGCAAAGGCAGAGGCAGAAGCCGAGACTGAAGAACCCGTAACGGTCTGATAAGAAACTACATCAAACCACAGATGGCTCAGCGAGCCATCTTTTTATTTTATCTTGCCGTGAGAGGGAAGGACTTCTCCGTCGCGGAAGGTGAGAAGACCGAAGTTGTGTTCGAGTCCCTGACCGATGCTTCCCGGGTTGAAGACGAGCATGGGGCGGTCTGTTTTGCCGACGAAATCAAGCTCGGTGCCCTCGGGGATATATTTGCAGAGCGGGACGTGCGTGTGACCGTAAAGGATGATGTCGGCACCGTCGGCGTATGCACGCGAGAGAAGTTTTTCGAGTCCGAACTTTACGTCGTAAAGATGTCCGTGGGTCATGAATATCTTTTTGCCCTCGAATTCGATCATAGCGGTCCTTTGCGGGCGGTAACGGCGGTCAACGCCGATCCAACCGTAATACTCGCCGTTCCCTTCGATGAAGATATATTTGTCGCCGCAATTGTCCGGCAGACTGCGCGAAAGATCGGATGCTCCGTCGCCGAGATGGACCGTGAGGTCTGCATCGCTGTTCATCTCGATCGCCTTGTTCATATATTCGCATTTTTCATGCGAATCCGAAAAAACGAGTATTTTCCGAGTCATAGCGTTGCCCTCCCATAAATATACATTATATATTATAACACGAAATTTCCGCTTTGTCTACCTGTTTTTGAAAATTCACCCGCTCAAATTCCGCGCATATACTGTAGTGAAATGATTTTTGGAGGTATACCGATATGGAATTTGACCGTAACGCGCTTTCGCGCCTGCTTTCTCTCAATGACACACAGCTGAAATTTCTCGTCAACCGCTTTGCTTCCGAGTACGGAATAGATCTCGCAAGCTACAACGTAACCGAGGGTGACATCAAGAGCGTCCGCCGCGCACTGCAGAATTTGAGCGACGAACAGCTCCGCGATCTCGGGGGCAAGATATCGGGAGGCAGAAGATGAGCGAGGCACAGCCCGACCTCGGTGCAATGGTGTCAAAGCTGCTTGATAATCCCGATCTGCTTTCACAGATAGCGTCAACCGTCGGCGTTGATCTGCCGAAGACAGGAGGAGATAGCGCTCCGTCTGCTCCGCCTCCCGAAAAAGAAGCGAGCACTCAGCCGACAGGAGGCGGGATCGGAAGCCTGCTTCCGATGCTGAATGCGATAGGAGGAAATTGTACTCGACGAACCGCGCTTTTGAGTGCGCTCAAACCTTTTTGCAACGAGCACCGATGCCGCACCATTGATTACATGATAAGCATTTCAAAGCTTTCGGATTCGCTGATCGGAAGGAGGGAGTGAGGTTTGTATTCAAGACAGAACAGAAATCCCCGCGCCGACGTTTCGGTCGAGCTGCCCCGCGATTACAGCGGAAACGCCTTTTATCCTTTCCCGAGTTTTCCGTCTGAACCCGAGCCGCCCGCAGAATGCCATGAGCCCGAAATCCGGGAGGAATGCCGCGAGGAAGAAAAATGCGAAGAGAAAGCCGAATGCGCTGTTTGCGAGACAAAAACGCCTCAAAGCTCCTTGCTCGGCGGTCTTTCCGGCATTCTCGGAGGTAATATCGGACTTGAAGAGCTCTTGCTTCTCGGCGTGATCTTTCTCATTTTTTCGGATGACAGCCTGCGCGATAATGAGCTGCTCATATGCCTGCTTTTGATACTCTTTATATAAAAACATCGGCTTTCCCAGAGGAAAGCCGATGTTTTTCGATTATTTGAATAAACCAACGATAAAATCAAGAAGATTGAACTTTGCGAACACCGCAACGGTAACGAGCGATATGACCGACATGATCTTGATCAGGATATCGAGAGAAGGACCTACGGTGTCTTTGAGCGGATCTCCGACTGTGTCACCGACGACAGAGGCGTCGTGCGCTTCGCTTGCTTTGCCGTGACCCTTGATCGCGCCGGTTTCAATGTATTTTTTCGCGTTATCCCATGCACCGCCTGCGTTGCCCGTGAAGATCGCGAGCATGATGGCGGAGACCGTTGCGCCGATCAGAAGTCCTCCAACGAACTTCGCGCCGAAGATAAATCCGCAGATAACGGGGAATGCGATAGCGATGATGGCTGGGACTCTCATCTCACGGATCGCACCGCGTGAGGAGATGCTTATGCAGGTCTTGTAGTCGGGAAGAACTTTTCCTTCGAGAAGTCCCTTGATCTCCTTGAACTGACGCCGTACCTCGGTTACCATATCCTGTGCCGCTTTTGCAACGGCGTCAATGAGCATGCCCGAGAAGAGGTAAGGAAGTGCCGCACCTACGATTGCGCCGATGAGGGTTATGGGCTCGATCACGTTGAGAGAAATGATATCAAGCGCTCCTTCGCCTCCGACTGCGATTCTCTCGCTCGAAGCGAAGAGATAGGAGGACATCATCGAGAGGGTAGCAAGTGCCGCTGAGCCTATCGCGAAGCCCTTGCCGATGGCGGCTGTGGTATTTCCTACGCTGTCGAGCTTGTCCGTGATCTGTCTTACGGAAGGATCAAGCGCGCTCATTTTCGCGATACCGCCCGCATTGTCCGCAATAGGACCGTAGGAGTCAACGGATACGGTCGTTGCCACAAATGAGAGCATACCGAGTGCGGCGATCGAAATGCCGTACATTCCGGAAATAAGATAGGAAGCGTAAATACATGCGCCGAGGATGACACAGGGGTACATGGTCGAGCGCATACCGAGCGCAAGACCCTGTGTGATCGTCAGTGCGGGACCGTTTACCGATGCGCGGGAGATCGCGCGGGTGGGATCGTAGTCGTAGCTGGTATAATATTCCGCAATAAGTCCGATAACGATGCCGGCAACGATACCGAGTGCGGCACAAATGGCGGGAGAAAGCCAGCCGAGGCTGAAGTTTACGACCGAAAGATCGTACTCGATGTTTGAGAAGAAAAGATAAGAGAAAGCAAATGCACCGATGATCGAAACGCCTGCGGAGATCCAGGTTGAAAGGTTGAGTTCTCTATGCGGATCGTCCGAGAGCTTTTTCTTTGCGAGGATCGAAAGGATTCCGATGACGCAGGCAACGGTTCCGATACCGGCGTAAACGATCGGAAAATAGAGCATTGCGCGGAGAAGTGCGGGATCGGTGAAGATATTCTTTGTAAACAGCTCTGCCGCAAGAATTGCCGATGAGAGGATGGCACCGACAAAGCTTTCGAGGAGGTCGCTTCCGAGTCCTGCAACGTCACCGACATTGTCGCCCACGTTATCTGCTATGGTTGCGGGATTGCGGGGGTCGTCTTCGGGAATGTGCGCTTCGGTTTTTCCTACGAGGTCTGCACCCATATCCGCCGCCTTGGTATAGATACCGCCGCCGACGCGGTTGAAGAGTGCGATGACGGAGCATCCGAGCGCGTAGCCCGAAAGAGTCATTGTGAAGGAAGTGTTGAGCTTATATCCGTCCCAGATCATACCGAGGATGCTGTTTGTGCTTCCGTGAGAGGATGCGCCGATCATCGAAACGGTCTCGTCGATCTGACCGAGAAGGAGTCCGAAGACTGCGTATACGATGAAAATGCCGAGAAGAGCAAATCCCGCAACGCAGAGACCCATAACCGAACCGCCCTTGAATGCTACTTTCAGAGTCTGCCCGAGATCTCCCGTGATTCTGGCGCGGTTAGTTACACGCACGTTGGCGTAGGTTGCTATTTTCATACCTATGTATCCTGCGCATTCGCTCATAGTTGCGCCAAGAAGGAAAGCGAGTGCCGCTTGCCACGAAACGAGAAGGGCAATAATAAAGGCAACGATCAATGCAACGATCACTATGACTCGCATTTCATATGAAAGAAATGCGTTTGCGCCGACTCTTATGGCTGAGGCGATCTCCTTCATACGGTCGGTACCCTCATCGAGCTTTTTTACCGAGAAAAAATTAAGTGCGGCATATCCGAGAGCAAGCAAGGCTGCTCCGATTGCTACAAAAAGGATGAGAGGGGACATTTTGAAATCTCCTTTTGATTTGATGCGATATATTATATCAAGAAATTATAGATTTGTAAATAATTTTTGCAAAAATCATTTCACAATTCGACGATTTTTGAGAATGATTTTTTGTAATTACATCATTTTGACGCGTTATACATTATTAAATGACAAATAAAAATTATAAAATAGCAAATCAGCTCTTGCATTTATTCTTTATTTGTAGTATAATTATTATGTATTTTTAGTTCTTGCCGAAAACGGCATAGGGGGTAACATGCATCAGATCGGATTTGATAACGACAAATATCTGCGACTTCAGTCTCAGTAT
>JAZSMP010000200.1:0-4699 GCA_045535915.1 Eubacteriales bacterium
GAGCGTCAAAAATCTTTGATTTTTGACAGCGGAGATAAGCGCGCGTACCCCGCAGCGCGGGTCTCGATTGTAAAACGCAGTTTTACATCGGCTAAAAATACTTATAAAACGGAGAAGAAAAATGGCATTCAAGAATCCCGATACCGCATCTCTCAACGAAAAAGAGCTCTATATCTTTGATATGGACGGCACGATCTACCTCGGCTACAACGTTTTCCCCTTCGCCATCCGCTTCATCAACAACCTTCGTGCGGCAGGCAAGCGCGTACTTTTCTTTACTAACAACGCATCCCATACTTCTGATTTCTACGTCCAGAAGCTCTCGAAGCTCGGTTTTTCTCCCACACGTGAGGAGATCATGACCTCGGGCGACGTAACCATCGAGTTCCTCCGCCGCCATCGCGACGGCAAGAGTGTATATCTCGTAGGTACCGACGAGCTTGTAGAAAGCTTCAAGGACGCGGGTATCAATATGCTCACCGGCGACGAGGAGAAGGCTGATATTGTTGTCACCAGCTTTGATACCACCATGACCTATAAGAAGATGGATGACGCATGCCGTCTTGTTCGCGGCGGTGCAGAGTATCTTTCCACTCATCCCGATTTCAACTGCCCCACCGAGACCGGCTTCATTCCCGACAGCGGCGCGATTGCGGCATTTGTAACCGCATCCACCGGCAAGACCCCCACCTACTTCGGTAAGCCCTACCGTGAGACCGTTGAGATGATCAGCGAGGCTACCGGCGTTTCGACCGACAAGATGTGTATCTTCGGCGACAGACTCTACACCGATATCGCACTCGGCAAGAAGCACGGCGTTACCGCAGTTCTCGTTTACTCGGGCGAGACCACTCCCGAGGACGTTGAGGCTGCTACAGTCGCTGAAAAGCCCGACTACGCATTCCCCTCGCTCGACGAAGTTGATCAGGTTATGTTTGGCTGATTTTAAATATCCGCACAATTTTCGGCAGAGATGTTGTTTCTCTGCCGATTTTGTGGTATAATTAAAGAAGATTTTTTCAGAGGTTTTATGAATGGCATTTGATGCAGGTTTTCTCTCGGCGGTGCTTGCCGAGATCAGAACTTCCGCTGTCGGCGGAAGAATAGAAAAAGTTTATCAGCCGCGCGCGGATGAGATAATTCTCCAGATGCGCGGAAGGGATGGAGGCAAGAAGCTACTTTTCCGCTGCGGAGCATCCGATCCGCGTATCTCGTTTACCGAAAATATGCGTGACAACCCCGCAGTACCTCCCTCGCTTTGTATGCTCCTGCGAAAGCATCTCGGCGGTGCGTTCCTCACCGACGTGCGTCAGGAAGGCTTTGAGCGCGTGGCGGTTTTTGAATTCGGGACCCGCGACGAGATGGGATTCGATTGCAAAAAGCTCCTGATCGCGGAGATCATGGGTAAGAATTCCAATCTGATCTTTGCGAACGAAGACGGCAGAATAATTACGGCTCTGCGTACCGTTGATTTTACGACTTCAAGACTTCGTCAGATACTTCCGGGCATGCGCTACGAAATGCCGCCCGCGCAGGAAGGGAAGAGCGATCCGCTCGCGGAGACTATGGAAGGCTTTATCTCGCATCTTGCATCCGCGCCGTGGGAGCAGAACGCGGCGAAGTTTATTAATCAGAATTACCTCGGAGTCGCACCCGTCGTTGCCCGTGAGATCGTTTTCAGAGCCGTTGGTGATACATCAGCCGATTGCGGAAGCATTGACCCCTATCGCCTCTGGCAGGTTTTTTCAAGCGTCTTCAGCGACGTCAGAGAGGGCAGATTTGTGCCGTCCGCGGTTTATGACGGCAACCGCCCCGCGGAATACTCATTCCTTCCGCTGACTCATTACCCGACCGAGTCACAGAGAACCTATGAAAGCTTTGCCAAGCTCCTCGATACCTATTTCGGTGAGCGCGACCGCGCCGCTCTTGTGACCGACCGCGCCTCCGACCTCAAGCACACCGTTTCGTCTGCGGTATCGCGCGTCCTCCGTAAGATCGAAGCTCAGAACATTGAGCTTGCCGAGTGCGAGCAGGGCGAGGATTTCAAGCGCGACGCGGATCTGATAGTCGCAAATATCTACCGCCTCAAGAAGGGCGACGGCGAGGTCAGACTCACCGATTATTCCGAGATGACCGAGGACGGCGAATTCCCCGAGCGTACTATCAAGCTCGATACACGCCTCACACCATCCGAGAACGCGCAGAAGCTCTATAAAAAGTACAATAAATGCAATACCGCGCGCCGTGAGCTGACGCGTCAGCTTGAGCTTGCAAATGCCGAGGCGGATTATCTCTATACTGTCCGAGACGCGCTATCAAGAGCCGAAACGGGCGCGGATCTCGCGGGCATCCGCCATGAGCTCGAAAGCGGCGGTTATCTCAAACAGAAAAAGGGCGCGGCACCGGCAAAATCGGTCAAGAACCCGCCCCTCAAGTATATCACGACAAACGGATACGAGGTCCTCTGCGGCAGAAACAATCTCCAGAACGAGGAGATCACCTTCAAGACCGCGGCAAAGGACGATTATTGGTTCCATGCAAAGGGCGTGCCGGGCTCGCACGTGCTTATGAAGACCGACGGTGAAGAGCCGCCCGCGCTCGATATGACCGAGGCGGCAGAGATCGCGGCGTTCAATTCGACTGCCGAGGGCAACAATATCCCCGTTGATTACGCATTTGCAAAGCATATCAAGAAGCCGTCGGGAGGCAAACCCGGTCTTGTAATTTACCATACGAATTATACTGCGTACGTCACACCGGACCCCGAGAGGGTCGCCGCAATGCGTCAAAAGTGATTTTTCGCAAAAAAGTTTGAAAAACATGAAATATTTTTCCGAAAACTATTGCAATTAGGAAAGTTTTATGGTATAATATTCAACTGTGAAGTATTCGCGGCGTAACCTCTCAGGCGTAGCGGATACACAAAAATAGGGAGGTGAATCTGTTGGCAAACATTAAGTCTGCAAAGAAGCGTGTTCTTGTTATCGAGAAGAAGACACTCCAGAACAAGATCGCTCGCACCAAGATGAAGACGATCATCAAGAAGTTCTATGCTGCTGTTGAGTCGGGTGATAAGGCTGCTGCTACCGAGGCATACAAGGTTGCAGTTAAGTGTGTTGACCAGGCTGCTGCTCGCGGTATCATTCATAAGAATGCCGCAGCTCATAAGAAGAGCCAGTTTACACTCGCCCTCAACAAAATCGCGTAAACCTGAATATAGAAAAAGGGATGCAAGTCGTGCTTGCAGCCTTTTTCTTTTATATGCGAAAATGCTGAAATTTGGTTTAACAGGTGCACATCAAACTCCATCGTACCGGTTCCGCGCCGCCCTTGTAAATGGGGGCGGCACGAGATTCTTCGGCGGCCAAGCGGCCTGCGGGCGCCGCCTCAGAATGACACCGTTTTTGCAAGTCGTGCTTGCAGCCTTTTTCTTTTATAAATAAAATACACACTAACTTACGGCTTCGAGTTTGGATGATTTTAACATTTTTTTAACAATATATATTGACAACAAGCGGGGAATTAAGTATAATATACTTAATATCAAATTTTATGCAAGAAAGGATATCTTTAGTATGAAAAAGAGGATTTTGTCAATTACACTTGCAGTAATTATGGTTGTCTCAATGATTCCGTTTTCACTTCTTACGGTTGGTGCAGATGACTCAGGTATGACTTTCACAGCGGACAAGCTTTTTAAGTCCGACAAATTCTTGGAAGCGAAGCCGAACACCTTTGAGTTTGTCGTAAGACTGCCTAAGGGTTATACCGCTCGTCCCGGAGTTATTTACAGTAACTACGAAAAAAAGGCTGATAACGCAGTTTGTATTCAGATACAAGAAAACGCTACGATACAGCTTTATTATCAGAAGAAGGACAGCAATCCTGTTAAGTACATCTTTGAGAATGCGCCGATCAATACAGGCGAATGGGTACACGTTGCGGTCGTTCGTGACGAGGCGGCGGGAAAGGTCAGCTGCTATATCAACGGCGAGTTTTATCAAACGAGCACGGTAGCTATGGAGGAATACGGATATCACACTTCCACACAGCAGCTCAGGGGTATGTGTGTTGGCGGTGACTACAGATCCGGTAATACATATTATTTCAAATGCGAGATTAAAGAGATCGCAATTTATTCCGATGTCAGAACTCCCGATGAGATCAAGGCAGACTACGCGGGAATAGCTAAAACAAATGATAATCTTCTTGTGTGGTTTCAGCCCAAAGAGGGAATGACGACTGAGATCCCCGATCTTTCGGGTAACGGTTATACTGCCAGAACTGATGATGCTCAAGAGCCCGACGTTCAGGAACCGTCGGCTCAGGAGGGTATGACCTTTAACGTCAATGACATATACAGCTCTGCAAAATTCCTTGAAGCGGCACCCAATACCTTCGAGTTTACGGTAAGATTGCCTAAGGGCTATACAGATCGTCCGGGCGTTATTTTCAGTAACTATGAGGGTCCCGAGAAAACATATGACCGTGCTATTTGCCTCCAATTACAGGCAAACGGAACGGTACAGCTCTATTACGAAACAAAGGGAAACGGCAACGTCAAGTACGTTTTCAAAAATCTTGATATATGCACGGGAGATTGGGTTCATATTGCGGTAGTACGCGATGAAGCGGCAGGAAAGGTCAGATGCTACCTCAACGGTACTCTTGCAGAAGAAATTACGACCACCGTTGCGCC
>JAZSMP010000090.1:0-5048 GCA_045535915.1 Eubacteriales bacterium
TGAGACACAGCCTCCCGTAACGGATACGACCGAACCCGAGGATAGCGATACTGAAACCACAACACCCACAATTCCCAACATTCCCGACATCGACCCCGATGAAACGGGAGACAACGATCAGAAGCCTGCCAACCCCGGTGACGTAACAATCGACATTTTGGATGGGGAAGAAAGCACCGAAAGAAATGAAGATCCCGCTGTTGATGGCGAGCCCGAGCTGTTTTGCCTCATTTTTCACAAGAAAAATCGCGATCGTATATTCTTTTGTAAATAATGTTGACTTACGGCGGATGATATGGTATACTTTAGGCGAGTTATTTAATGCGTAGCCGGATTTTGTTTTAATTTTTGCTTTTGAAGGCGTTAGATCGATATGAAAAGAAAGCTTACCGTAATATCTCTCATGCTTTGCATGCTTCTTTTGCTTTCAGCTGTTTTTGCTGTCGCGCTGTCAGCGAACGACGGAAGCGGGGAACCTGAAATGGGCTCGATCGAAGAGATATTGGCATCCTATTACGATCCCAACGGCCGACCCATGTCCTGTGCTCACAGAGCTATAACCTATATTGGAAACCCGATTCCCGAAAATTCGCTTTTGGCAATCCAGGATTGCATCGACCACAAGGTCGATATAGTTGAGCTTGATATTATGCGTACAAAGGACGGCATCTATGTTATTTGTCATGACAGCAGTATCAAGCGTACCACAACTTATAACGGTTCTCTCAATGTTTCTGATATGACCTATGCGGAAATATGTCAGTACCCTCTGCTTCAGTATACCGGAGGTTCGCGCGACGTTTACTATGACGAGAACGGAAAGTTCCAGACAATGCCCACGTTTGAGCAGGTCCTTGAGCTTTGCAAGGGAAATGCAATGATCAATCTCGATAAGTTCACGGGTCAGTGGTCACGCCGCATGGAGCTTTACGAGATCGTCAAAAAGCACGGATGCCTTGATATCGTAATGTTCAAGGGCGGATATGACAGCCAAACGATCAAGGGCTGGCATGACGAGATAAGAGTAAAATACGGAAGTGACGCCCAAATGCCTAATTTCTGTACTCTTAACAGCAACAGAAACGCGACCGGATGGGTGAACGATATCAGAGCGCATTACAATGCAAAGACCGCATTTGCAGTTGAGGCGGGCTTCTCGGATTATACACAGCCTCAGAGTAATCCGTTCTACGTTTCACAGGTCAAGAACTATGTCCGCGCATTCGCAAATGTGCTTTACGAATCTCTTGGCGGTACCTACTCTGCGAAAAACAAGGAAAATTCCACGGGCTGGGCAGAGGTCATCTCGCTTGGCTATAACATACTCCAGACCAATAATGCTGCCGATCTCGCAGCTTATATCTATGCAAACTATTCAACGCCGACAAGGGATATGGGAGAAGGTCTCGATCTCCTGTATTTCAATGACTTCAAGCACGATCAGACGAGCTATACGCTCGAGATACATGCGCCTTCGGTCAAGCTCTACAACGGAGATTACATTTCCTTTAAGAATGTCGATTTTGGAAGCTGTGAAGGGGAGAGCCTCATCGCGAATATAACCGGAAGTTCGGGAAAAGGCGAGCTTGTTGTCAGAAAGGGCTCGCGCACGGGTGACGTGATCGCTAAGTTTGATCTTTCAAATATCGGGAATCAGACTATCAGTCTTGTTGATGAATTGAGGGTCGACGGGCTCGGTGTTTGCGACATTTATGTTTGCGCCGAAAACACCGCCGACGGTTACGTTTCGGCTTCGAAGCTGATCTGCGCCGATCCGACCGCGGGTGAGATCGTGCGGATCGTCGGTCTGTCGGCATTTACTAGACCCGGAGTCGCACCCGATCTTCCCGCAGAGGTCTCTGTCGTGAATGAATTCGGGCTGACCTATAAGTCTGAGGTCGTATGGTCTCCGATCCCCGAGGAATGCTACAGTGAAAATCTGACAGCCTTTAAGGTTCCCGGAATTCTTCGGGAAAACTGTCAGACGATATATGCAAATGTAACCGTTATAGATCTTGATATGTCGGGCGCAGCGGTCTGGTTCGATTCGAAGGGCGACATGGCTCTCGGTAAATCGGGAGAGGTCCTTGAATGGTATGATCGGATAAATTCGATCTCCGCAACCGCAAACGGAAGCGCGCCCACCTATAAGAATGGCGTAGTCAGCTTTGACGGCGACAGCATGGTCTATAATCACAGCCTCTCGAAAAAGAGCGATGTGTCGATCATAATCAACGCAAAGACCGACAAAAATTCTACCGATTATCTGAGCGATTATAAGATCAACAATTCTGCGAGATACACATTGCTTCAGTATCCCGAAGCCGATTCTTGGGGAAGTGTCTACTTCACGGCATTTAAAAACGGAATCGTTTGCCGCTTCGGATCGGGAGAAAGCGGCAACAGAGGCATCTACTATACCGGCAAAAAGGTTGAAGGATGGTCTACCGTATCCGCGGTGAAGAAGGGAAGCTCCGAGAAGCTTTATCTCGGCTCTTCGATGATATATGACAGAAGCACGAATACTTCCTCCGATTATCAGGCAGGATCGCCCGGCTCGATGATAGCGGCGACCCATGAGTATGCGTATATCGGATTCGGAATTCAGGGGGGAGTCAATTATTATTATGACGGCGACGTCGGAGATATCGTTGTATTTGAAAGAACACTTGGCGCAGACGAGATAGCAACTCTTAATTCGTATTTTACAGCTAAAAATCAAAATACTCTCACCGATAAGAGCGATATCGTTGCGGCAGAATTCGCAAGCTTCTTGGAAAACAACAGCGAAAAGGTGCATTCGCTTGAATACGCCTCCGCGGATGCGTCGAATCATGCAGTGACCTGCAAGAACTGTTCTTACAGTGCCACCGCGGCACATTCCTTTGAATATTCCGAAAAGGATGAGGAAAAGCACACAAAGACCTGCAGTTTTTGCGCGTATTCCTACGAAGAGGAGCACGATTATCAGCCTGCTGTTGCCGAGGACGGTCGGGAAATAGAAAAATGCGCAGACTGTAACGCAGAAAAGGAAAAATCCGGATCGCCGCTCGTGGCCGTTCTTATATGCGTTTTTGCGGTGGTAGCCGTTGGCGCAGCGGCGTTTGGCGTGATTTGGTATAAAAAGAAAGCACCGAACCCTAAAGCATAAAATGAAAGAATTTATTTAATTTGTAAATTCTTTTGTTTTTTAGTCTGTCTACTTGACAGGGGGCACATTACTTTGAGCCAGCCCCTTCATTTTTTCGTTCATTCTAAATGGCGCTGAACCACTGATGTTTGCTCCGCAAACAGCAAAAGTTTGCGGTAGCACAAATTATATTATCCCACAAATTCTATCCGCAAACGGTGGTTCTGAGCCCGGTAGGAACCATTATACACTCAACTTCAGTCGTCACCAACTGCGCGACTTAGGAAACAATATCGGCTTTTTGCTTCCGCCAAAACTTGACATTTCGTAGGAAGTATGCTACAATATAGGAAACGGTCTGCGAAACTCCCGGCAGTCCGGTACGCTCTGCTTTCCGCAAATATATTTTATGGAGATTCGTTCAATATGAAGAATATCGGAAAAGATGTTTTATTTCTCGAAGCAAATAAAAATATTCCACGAAACGGCGAGGGGACATTTGCACGTCTTTTGGATGGAAACATCATGTTTGCTTACACTGAGTATTACGGTGTCGATTGGGCGGACGATGCAATTGCGCATATCTGCGCGAGCTTTTCATTGGACGAGGGGGAGACGTGGAGCCACCCGATAGTGATTATTGAAAAAGATCCCGATGCGGAAAATATTATGTCGCCTTCGCTTTTCAATATTGCGGACGGAAGGCTTGGGATGACATATCTCCGTAAATTTGAGCTGCCGGATGGCGCACTGACCTGTATGCCTATGTTCATAAGCTCAGGCGATAACGGTAAAACTTGGAGTGCGCCTGTTTGCTGTATTGAAAGAACAGGCTATTATTGTCCGCAAAATGATTGTGTGACGGTTACCAAGGAGGGAAGAATAATACTTCCGTTTTCATCCCATATGCTGTATAGACGCAGAGGAGGGACGCCCGGCGCAGATGAGCCTCCGACGCCTGAGATATTCATTGTCGTTTCTGATGATAACGGAAAAAGCTGGCAGCATATTTCAACTGTGAAATCACCTTTTGACGATATTGTTGGACTTGCGGAACCCGGAGTTTATGTTCACGAGGATGGAAAATATTGGATGTACTGCAGAACGGCGTATGGTTTTCAGTATTTTTCCGTTTCAGAGGACGAAGGCAAAACGTGGACAACACCAATGCCGCAGTTTTGCTTTACTTCCCCTGATGCGCCTATGAAAGTAAAGAAGGTTGGAAAATATACCATTTCCATATTTAATCCTATCGGTTATTATTGTACCCGAAATGTCTTCGAGGTTTGGAAGAGTCCAAAGAGAACGCCGCTTGTATGTGCGGTCAGCCGAGATGACGGACGGTCATTTTTGCCTACGCCGCGAGCGATGGCAAATGGAGCTTTGCTTGATTTTGAGAAGAACACCTATCTTTTGGAGAGCGACGAAGGAGAAAGCTACTGTTATCCCGCGGTGATCGAGACTAAGGACGGCTTCCTTGTTTCATATTATTACAGCAACGGAACCGGTATATGTCTTAATTCTACAAAGATCCAAAAGGTCTATTTTGATGAGTTAGAATAAAAATAAAAAAATTAAAGGTTTGAAATTGTTTGGGAGAACAAACAAAAACGAGTAGCATCGCCTCTGCAACTTTAGCGGAGAAAACACGAACACCACCAAGGAGATTTCTTTGGTGGTGTTTTTGTCGTTGGGAACTTACGAAAGGCTCCCTCCGGGAGGGAGCTGGATTTTGCGTAGCAAAAGACTGAGGGAGAGTGTGTGATAATAAAATCCGCGCAAATTGCAAGTCACGCGGGCTCCTTCCACCACTTCGTGGTCCCCCTTCCTCCCGGAGGAAGGCTTTTGCGCGTCGTTTCTCTGCGGTGGTGGGTTCGGGCTTCTGCCCGATTCTGTCCCAGCGTGAGCGCAGGGACGG
>JAZSMP010000348.1:0-2853 GCA_045535915.1 Eubacteriales bacterium
ATCATCATGAAGAAAAGATTGCTGAGTCTATTGCTGTGTATGGCTCTGCTCGTCGGGCTGATCCCTGCGAGTGCGGCGACGGCTTTTGCCGCCGAAACCCCTCAGTCGGCATCCTTGGGAAAGGGAGCCGATGACCTCGCCGCGACCGGTGACTACGACTACACCGACCCGGACAATCCCTACATGGCGACTGATCATACCAGCCTGAAGGCGGTTTTTGAACAGGAGCGCCCGAAGGGCACTACCGTCTACATCAAGCTCGCCAAAGATATCTTCAGTACAATAGATACCGATACTTCTCGGGCAATATTGACAACAAACGGCGCGGACGTTGTGCTCGACCTCGCAGGCTACACGATGGGCATTACATCAAATCATTCCGTATCGCTGATCAACGGTGCCATCGGAAAGGTTACGATCGAAGACTCAAGGCGCTATGACTCCTCAAAAAAGCAGTGGGTCGACGGACGCCTGGAATTTGAATGTAAAACACACTTAATGGCCTATTGGGAGACTGACGTCTTGCTGGGAGAGATCATCATCAAGGGCGGAATCATCAAAAACAACAACCATTCCTCCGAACGGCGCGATTGCGTTTACTCTGGTGAAAACATAGAAGTGTACGGCGGTACGCTGGAGGCGGACTATCCGATCTATCTCATCAGCTTTGGCAAACTCAAAAAATGCGTGATCCACGACGGCACGCTCCGCGTCAACAGAGAGGTCGCCGTCACAGCGGACGAGGATTGTGTTTTGACCGATCATCATCCCGTGATCGAGAAGTGCGTGATCGAGAACGCCTCCGGCAACGAGAAGGTAGCTGCTTTTAACCTGAACCTCGAAAAAGACTTTTCCGAGAGCCACACTGCCTCCGACGCGTTCGCGATCTGGAACAGTATCGTCTCGCCCGATACCTACGCCTTCATCAACGGGACAAAGCAGCCCAAGGGCAACTACGGTATCCTTTATAACGGCATCGGCGCTCTGACCGGACCGCTGTTCAGGGACAGCTATGTCATCACGCCGCTCGATACCGTCAAAACGCTGCAGTTGAGCATCAACGAGCCGCAGGCGGGCAACTCGATCATTTACGACGCGTCCGCGCCCTCCCGTTCACCCTATCAGGTTGAGGACTACGACGATGACAATTATGGGTGGAAGGACGGCGTACAATGGGGCTATTATGATTATGTCGACTCAAACCTCGCACACATATACCACGGTGAAGGAATGATTAACTTCCGCCCCTGCGTCAAATACGGTATATGGGTCAGGGTCGGCTTGAAGGATAAATATCTCGCGCAGTTCGCCGATCTCTCTGAGATTTCCGCTACCATCAACGGCAATACCGCCAAGGTCACCGAGAACCTCGACGGTACCCTTACCGTGAGCTGTGATTTCGTCGTCTCGAACGTGGTCAGGTTCGTTCAGGTATTGGTTCCCACGCCGGTTGCGGGTGAGGCGATCCCTTATTCCGCATCCGTGCCGACCTACGCACAGGAGCAGTATGAGGTGCCTGCGCTCTCCTCCGGCACCTATCAGAACGGTGTTCTGTGGAGCAAGAACGGAGCGCCGCTGCAGCCCTCGAGCGCAGGCGTCTTTGAGTACGGCAACAAATATACCGCCTATATACTGGTCAAGCCCACGCCGGACTATGTCTTTCCCGAGCCCGATGAGCTGACTGCCGTCATCAACAACCGCGTTGCGGAGAGAGTCGTCAACTACGGCGAGTACGGCTACGCCTTTGTCTACACCTTCGACCTGACCAATTTCGTCGGCAGCGTCGAGCTGACCATCCCCGAGCCGAGGGCAGGCGCTCAGCTTGAGTGGACAGCCTCGGCTCCCGAGGGCGCGGACTACACGGTAGCGAATCAAACGAGCGGACTCACGTCAAACGGTGTGATGTGGTATAAGGGAACGAAGGCGATCACCCCCGGCAGAAAGCAGCAGTTCGAAGCCATGGAGACCTACAAGGTGACGATTCGTATCAAGGCTGCGAACGGTCATGTATTTTCCGGAGAAGATATGCCCGTTACCGTGAACGGCAACCCGGCAGGGGTGAGCGGCGTCTTTTCCGAAACCGATTATCTGATCTCTTATACCTTCACCGCAAAAAACCTGATCGACCGACTCGACATCACGATACCCACACCGATAAAGGGCGGTCCGATCACCTACAAATCCACTCTGCCTGACGAATGCGGATTTGAACTCTCCGACTATACATTCGACAGCGACGACGAATATTGGAGAAACGGTATGTGTTGGTGGCAAAACGGCGTGAGACTGCAGGCGAACAAGAGCTACTTCTTCACCGCGGGCAGAGAATATGATGTGTGTATCGCCGTTAATCCAACGTGGGAGCCTCAGTTCAAGTATGCGGATACATCGGATATGACGGTGACCGTGAATGGTAATCCGGCGACGATCGAGCGTGCGACATCCTGCTATCTCATCAGCTATACCTTCACGATACCCGCCGAGACTACTGTGCCCACAGAACCTTCCACAGGTGGTGAGGATAAACCTACTGATCCAACCGAACCTTCAACAGGCGATGACACTAAGCCTTCTGATACAACCGAACCTTCAACAGGCGATGACACTAAACCTTCTGATACAACCGAGCCATCAACTGGCAGTGAGGATATACCCACCGACCCAACAAATCCTGTTGTATTAGGTTTGCTCGGTGATGCAAATGAAGATGGCAAGGTTAATGTAAAGGATGCAACACAGATTCAAAAACATGTTGCAGAACTTCTCACTCTAACTGTAACCGGAGAGAAGCTTGCAGATGCAGATGGTAACACAAAGGTTAACGTTAAGGATGCAACTGCAATTCAGAAGCAT
>JAZSMP010000297.1:0-10642 GCA_045535915.1 Eubacteriales bacterium
CAGTATGCCTTTCTCCGTTACGGTTACCACACCGACAGTTAAGTAATCAAAAATCACTTCCTTCATTTCATCGGTCTTCAAGTCATGCACGGTGTAGCCCTTAGAATTATAATATATTGTATATGTGCCAACAACGTTACTTTTACCTTCCATTTTTTCTGCTCTTTTATCCGTTCCGTCTCTTTTCGTTGAAAAATGCTTTCCGGCACTGTCTCGGTAATAAAATCTTTCGTTTGAAACCTTACCGAGATTCCAGTCATCCCCTATTTCAAAAAGCATCTTTGAGGTATCGGTTTCAAAATCATATTCATATAAAAACTGTTTTGTTTTGGGTACGTAATGCGACGCATTTTTTCCGCTTCCCGGTCTGTAACCGGTTTCACTATAATCCATTATAGTATTAACCTTGTAATACTTTCCGTCAAAGTATTGACCGGCAGTCCACCTTGAAAGCACCTCGCTTCCGAGATCATCGCTGTAGACTCTTCTGCATTCTCCGGTTTTTAAATTATACATTATTTCGGTATTAAGGACAGAATATTCATCATCCTGTTTCATGATCATATATACCAACCAATCTCCCAAACCCCCCTTGAATCTGTACATTTCATTTGCGCTGACGCCATATCCCAAAAGCATGGGACATCCGGATTCCAAAGAATGATTGCAGACAGGATCAAGGCACGGACTGGAAACACTTTCGGTTACGGGATTGTATTTAACTATTCTTGCAACCTCTATCTCTCCGTATTTGTCGGTTTTCACACCGTCGGGACTTATACTATGTCCGATAACTCCTATAGTGGTTATTTGTTCTATATAAATAAGACAACCTTCATATAACATGCCTGAATATATGTTACCGGTGTAATATGGAACTCCGGTTGTATAATACTCATCGTTCAGGTCTATTTCCGGATTTGCGGTAGTTTCGGGAGGCGTAAGCGGGGCTTCGTAGACCGCTTGGCAGGATGAAAAAAGAAATGCAAGGGTTAACAGAAGACTTGTAAGTTTAATTGTGTTTTTCATTGCTTTATCCTCTCTGATTTTTCTGTATTTCCCCGCGGCAGAGCCGCGGGGAAATAGATAGAATTAGTCAAACGTTCTTATTTCAATAATAGGTCCTTCGTTTTCCGAATAGTATACATAATTACCATCATAATCATTATAACCCCAATATTGAATTTCCACTCTGTGAGATGACTCAAAGTCAACAATGCTGTAATGATCGTCTTCATTCAAGCAATTAGAACCCCAGGCATACGCTTCTATATCAACTTCATTCGATCTTGAACCGACGCTATCATGAGTATAATTCTCGGAGCCATCCGAAAGGTAGACTGTCAAAGCAGCATGTACTACAGTTTGGTAGTAATCATCCCGCTCGTAGTAATCTTCCTCGAATGCGTATGTGGTTGCGATAAGATCAGTAGTATTTTCTTCTTCCGCCCAATCTGTTATGCGAACATATGCAAAAGCGCTTGTGCCGGAAAAATACTTAATCATAGAGGGTCCAACGAATTCATAGCCTATATAAGCAGCACCTACATTATAGCAGAAAAATGATGCAAAAATGACCATTGCCATCACGAAAGAAATAATTCTTTTAAAATTTTTCATTTTTTGTTGTCCTTTCTGGATCAGTAATTTGTTAAAAGTGTTTTCGCTCCGTCCAATCCAAAGCTGTCCTCGGTTCTCCCATATGCGCGCGGGCGCGGGAATTTCTATGTACACGCGAACCGAAAAGCACATACGCGGTCGTTCAGCGCATTGAACCACCACCTTACCTGCGATTGCTTGTAACTCAATCGTAGGTTGAAGTAATGGTGTCTTCGATCGTATCAACCGAGCCATCCTTACCGTAAATCTCTACAGTAAACACAGCACGGTAGGTTCCGGTTTTTTCGAGGGGAGTGGTATCTTCAACATAACCGTTTACTGTATATGAAGTTTTTGTCCACTCGTCTACGTTTGACCAAAATATACCGAGAAAACGTTTTTGAATCTTCACAGTAACAACAATGTGAGAAAATGTTGAACTATTCCCTTTGTATATAACCGTTGCTGACGCATCTCCACTTGTAGACGTGAAATACAAATTGCAACTGTTTGTGTTTAAATAATACGGAGATATACCATCTTCCGCATATACAAACAACGGCAATATGCTTACGCATAGTATTACGACCGTTAAAAGCAGGGTGAGAGTTCTTGTGAGTTTTTTCATTTTTTGTACCGTCCTTTCAGGGAAGTGTTTTATTGATTATTTTTCCCTCTATATATATGTACAAAAAAAACTCATGATCTTGTTCAACTTTTTCAAAAAAGTTTTTATTTTTATGAAAAAACTTGAATATAGCGTTATTTAGCTTAGGAATTACACCTTGTTTTACATTATATGTAAATTATTTTGCGCTTGCAATTATTCCTTCAATTATCATTTCAATTTCTTTTATGGTCATTTCGTGTTCCAAATACAAGGCAAATGCATAGTTACTATCACTCCAGAAGCAACAATACGAACCGTTAATGTTCTGGATATACACTGTATATCTTTCAGTTTCTATAATTTTCGAATCGCCATTTTCATTATCAAGGAAATAATGTCCGGTATGTATAAGCGATTGTTCAAAAATCAGTTGATTGCCATCTTGGGTCTCCCATATTGATATAGCAACTTCAACTTTATGTTTTTCTTCCACTAACTCATACCCTTCCGGAACATAGGTTAACGTATAAAAATCTTCGATGGATGCAACGCTTTCCTCATCGTTGTTTACAAAATATCCTTTGATATAGGTTTCATATGTGTTTACAAAGAAGTTGCCGATTTGTTCTCTGTATACGACTGCCGCACAGCCGGCAAGAAGAAGAGCTGCGGCAATAAGTATTGCGGCTACCGCACGTCTCTCGCCTATACGCTTCATTTTCGGTCTTTTAACCTCGAACCCGAAAATTTCGCTCAGTTTTCGATAATGTCCTTCACTGCATATGATATCTTTTTCGATGACAGCGGCGTCACGCTCCATGCGAATCATAAAGCCCTCATTCACCGCTTGCTTGAACAGCTCTTTATTTGTCATCTTTATCACCCCTTAACGCTTCAATTACCTTTTGTTTTCCCCGTCTGAATCTTGTATTTACCGTATTCAGGCTTATTCCCATCATTTTTGCGACTTCTGACGGCTGAATTTCCTCAACAAGACACAAATACAACGTTGTGCTGTATATCGGGTCAAGCTCCGATATTACTCGAACGATTGCATCGTACTCTTGTGCCGCGTTTATCTGTTCAAAAAGATCTTCCTCTTCGGAATACTCGATCTTTTCTTCAAGCTCACGCCATTTTTTCTGACCTTTCATGATCTTATAGCATTCGTTGACAACTATGGTGTATATGTACGACCTTATCTCCTGCTCTTTGCGCATTAAGTCGATCTTGCCGTACTGTATTATTTTGATATATGCATTCTGTACCACGTCCTCGCAGTCAAGATCATAATTAACGTGATCGAAGCGCTTCATAATACTGCGCGCAGTTCTCAGCATAAAAGCGTGATACTTATCATATAGCGTTTGGACTTTTTTTCTATTGTCTTCATCAACCAATGTCAGTAAAAAAGCAAGCATATCAGCATCCTCTTTAGTATTGATTATATTTTATCATACAAAAACCACTATGTCAATATTTATTTATTTATTTATTTTTACTCATTTATATTGCATAATCCGCATCTTCGTGGTATAATAAATGCAAGTTAAAAATCGGAGGTGAACTTATGTCATTTCTCTATTTTCTTGAAGATCTCAGGAATCCCGTTCTCGACTTTATCTTTTCTCTCGTCACACTTTTCGGCGAGGAGACTGTGTTTATGGCGGTCGGAATGATCGTTTTCTGGTGCGTGAGCAAGCAAAAAGGATACTATCTGCTCTGCGTCGGCTTCGTTGGCACCGTTATCAATCAATTCCTCAAAATCCTTTTCCGAGTCCCGCGCCCGTGGGTCAAGGACCCGAATTTCACGATAGTTGAATCGGCGCGCGAGGCGGCAAGCGGCTACTCCTTCCCGAGCGGACACACGCAGACCTCGGTGGGTCTTTTCGGTGCTATCGCGCTGAAATTCAAAAACCGCGCGATACGTATAATTTCTATCGCACTCTGCGTCCTCGTCCCCCTCTCGAGAATGTACCTCGGTGTACATACCCCCGCCGACGTCGGAGTTTCGATAGTCATCGCACTCGTCCTCATCTTCGCGCTCGCGCCGATATTTGACCGCGCGGAAAAGTCACCGAAAGTGATGTACGCTCTTCTCTTCTCGCTGACGGGCGTGATGCTCGCATATCTGCTTTTCATCAGCTTTTGGAATTTCCCCGAAGAAGTTTTCCATGTCGATAACGTACACAACTACACCTCGGCGCTCAAAAACGCTTACACTCTGACCGGCTGTATGCTCGGCTTCCTCGTCGTTTACACCGTTGACCTGCGTTGGCTGAAGTTTGAAACGGAAGCGGTCTGGTGGGTTCAGCTCATCAAGATCGTTGGCGGACTTGCCCTCGTTCTTGCCGTAAAAGAGCTTCTCCGCGCACCGCTTGAAGCACTCCTCCCCGCAAACACCTGGGCGCGGATGCTCCGTTATTTCTTAATGGTAGTCACCGCCGGAACTCTCTGGCCTATCACGTTTAAATATTTTGCAAAACTCGGAGGTAAAAAAGAATGACTTTCAACGTAAACCACCCGATCCTGTTCGTCATCGTCGGCGCGATAATCACGGTAGTGCTCGCGCAGTCGGTGTACTTCCTCGCCCGTGCGATAAAGCGCGCGCGTGAGCTCGGTCTCACAGCTCACATCAAAAAGACCGTGATCTCCGCCGCTATCTTCACAATAGCACCTGCGGTTGCGGTGCTGATCGGTGTTGTCGCCCTCTCAAAGAGCCTTGGCGTTCCGCTCCCCTGGCTCCGCCTTTCGGTCATCGGCTCGATCACGTACGAGACCGTCGCCGCGGGCAACGCGCTTGAAGCGGCAAACATGAGCGCGGGCACGACCGTCACCGATCCTTCGATCTACATAACGATCGCGTGGGTCATGACCGTCGGTATCGCGGCAGGACTCATCCTCGTTCCCTTCGTCACAAAGAAGCTCCAGAGCGGACTGGCCAAGGTCGGTATGCGTGACAAAAAATGGGGCGAGATCTTCAACAATGCCATGTTCCTCGGTATGATCTCGGCATTCCTCGGTTACGTTTTCTGTGACGTCGGACTCGTCGTCAAGGGTGACACCTCGGGACTCATCCCCGTTTGCGTCATGGCAACGGCGGCTGTCGTTATGGCAATTTGCGGTACTATTGCGACGAAATGTAAGATCCGTTGGCTGACCGACTACGCTCTTCCCATGAGCCTTATCGCGGGAATGGCGTCCGCAATTCCGTTTACAATGCTTTTAGGAGGTTAAAACTATGAAAAACACCAATATGTCATATATGGAAAGCGTTCATAAGTCGGGACGCGTCTGGGGCATCGCGGTTGCATGCGTGCTCTTCCTCTTCCCGCTCGCTCTGTCGCTGATCTTCGCTACCATGCCCGATTTCGGCGTGCTTCTCAAAGGCGTTTTCGCGACGGCACCGATGTACTGGGCTGTCGGAATCGTTGAGATCTTCACCTACGTTCCTATGCTCGGCGCGGGCGGCACTTATCTCTCCTTCGTCACGGGAAACATCTCGAACCTCAAACTCCCCTGCGCCATCGACGCGATGGAACGCGCCGGCGTTAAGGCTTCCGACGAGGAAGGCGAGGTTATTTCCACCATCGCGATCGCCGTTTCCTCTATCGTTACCACCCTCATCATCGTCATCGGCGTTATCTGCATCGTGCCTCTGACGCCCGTGCTCGAATCCCCCGTTCTCGTTCCCGCATTCGACATGATCCTCCCCGCGCTCTTCGGCGGTCTTGCTGTGGTCTTCATCTCGAAGAATCTCAAGCTTTCGATCGCTCCCATCATCCTGATGCTTGCGCTCTTCATCTTCATCCCCGCGCTCGATTCCTCGACCGTCGGCATCATGGTTCCCGTTGGCGTTATCTTCACGGTCATCACAGCGCGCATTCTCTACAAGAAGGGGGCGCTCTGATATGTGGTGGCTTTTGATTCCCGCGGCGATAATCGTCTTTCTCGCCGTGCTCATCCTCCGCGCCTGCGCTTTCAAGCCGAAGGCGCAGCCCGAAATTGACGATTCGATCATCAATTTTGACAAAGAAAAAGCCGCAGAGGACCTCTGCGAGCTCGTAAAATGCAAAACTGTTTCCTACCGCGACGCCTCGCTCGAGGACGATGCGGAATTTGAAAAGCTGATCTCTCTGCTTCCCTCACTCTACCCGAACGTTCATAAGGTCTGCGAGTTCAACCGACTCCCCGACCGCGGACTTCTCTTCCGCTGGAAGGGTAAAAATCAAGGCGCGCCCGCTGTTATGATGGCGCATTACGACGTTGTTCCCGTCAACGAGGATCTCTGGGACGTCCCCGCGTTCGAAGCGATCGTCAAAGACGGTTGCATCTGGGGACGCGGCACTCTTGACACGAAGGTGACCTTCTCCTCGATCCTTTTTGCCGCCGATCATCTCATTTCCGAGGGCTTCACCCCCGAAAACGATATTTATTTCGCGTTCTCGGGCGGTGAAGAGGTCAACGGCATGGGCGCTGTCCGCATCGTTGACTGGTTTGAGGAAAAGGGCATCGAGCCCGCATTCGTCATTGACGAGGGCGGTGCGGTCGTCGAAAACGTCTTCCCCGGAGTAAAGGCTCCCTGCGGACTCATCGGAATTGCCGAAAAGGGCATGATGGACGTAAAATACACGGTAAAATCGCAGGGCGGTCACGCATCGGCACCCAAGCCGGGCGCTCCGATCGACAGACTTGCCTCGGCTTGCCGCAGAATGCTTGACAATCCCTTCAAACTCAAGCTCACCGCGCCCGCAGCCGAGATGTTCGACACCCTCGGCAGATACTCGAGCTTCGTTTACAAGATCATCTTCTCAAACATTAAGCTCTTTCTCCCCGTCCTTGACGCGATCTGCAAATCGGGCGGCGGCGAGATGAACGCCCTGATGCGCACCACGGTTGCCTTCACGCAGGCGCAAGGATCGTCGGCTACGAACGTAATCCCACCCGAAGCATCGCTCGTCTCGAATATCCGCCTCAATCCCGCAGACGATATGGCATCGGCACTCGAATATATCAAAAAGACCGTCGCTGACGACCGCGTTGAGGTCACCTGTATGCACGGAATGAACCCCTCCCGCATCTCGCGCACCGACTGCGAAGGATGGAACAAGGTTGCTTCCGCTGTTGCATCCACCTGGAAGGGCTGCATCGTCTCTCCCTATCTGATGGTTCAGTGCTCCGACTCCCGTCATTGGGGCAGAATCTCCGACCGCGTTTACCGCTTCTCGGCAATGGACCTCTCAAGCGAGGAGCGTGCCTCCATCCACGGCAACAACGAAAAGATCCGTCTCGATGCGCTTGCAAGATCGAATGAGTTTTATATCAGACTGATGAAGAAGTGCTGAATCGGTTGCCGAAAAATGAAAGATTTCCGAGTCTTTCGACTCGGGAATCAGATTACTGACAAACCCACATTCAAAAAAGCAATAAGTCAAAATGCACAAATAATAGTCAAACAGCTATGTTCGCACTCGCAAAACGGGGTGCAGGGGCGGAGCCCCTGCAAGGAAGACGTTGTCATCCTGAGGCGGCGACCGCAGTCCGCCATGCCGCCGAAGGATCTCGTGGCGCGCCCATTTACAAGCGCGCCGCGGTGCCTGTACATAGAAGTTTGATGTGCATAATCGTATAATTAATGTCAAACGTAGTTGTTTGTAGTTTTAAAAGGCAAAATAATATAAAAAGTCACTGTGTAATTTTATTTTTACACAGTGATTTTTCATATTCATATACTTTTAGTTGGGTCGGTGCTTTGCAAACTACATCGCCAGCACCGCGACGACCGAGGAACAACTCGGTCGTCACGAGATCCTTCGGCGCCAAGCGGTCTGCGGACGCGCCTCAGGATGACAACGTTACATTTGCAGGGCTTCGCCCTGCACCCCTGCTTGTAAGCGCGAACAAAACTATATTGATTTTGTTCCTACTGCCATAAATTCGTTTTATAATGAGGTTTTTATACTTAATCCTTCTCCTCATCCGACGGGGGAGTATCACGAAATCTATACTTTTCCACAAGCGCGTCATAACGCTTTTGATATTTTTGAGTCTTGATAACATCGGTTAGCGTTTTTGGCGTTCTTCTGCCGATTATACCATACCAATCATCTCCGTATTTCTCTACACAATTGAGCCCCTCTTTTACCTTCGGCAAATGCGCTTTGAGCCACGCAAACTGTTGAAAGGTAAAAAAGCTATCAGGAGTGCTGAATACTTCAAGACCTGTGAGCTTTGCCAACAAATTCAAATAGTATTCACTCGGTTCGTCCTTAATAATATCCAGACGCAACACGCGAAGCTTGGGCATCTCAAGAATGAATGAAAGGTCATCAATATGCAGCTTTGAAACAAAAGAAGAAGCACCGTTGCATCCGAACAGTTCAAGTGTCTCGATCGAACTCCCGCGCAGAGCGAAAAAATCAGTAACCTTATAGAAATCCGTCATATGAAAGCTCTTGAGCTTTTTGTTCTTCTTAACATCCCAAAGCGTTTCCTGCTTGATATTCCAATAAAACTGAACCGCTTCAAGCTCTGCGCATTTTTCAAGAGGTGTAAGATTATAAGCTCTGTTGTGTTTTTCATGAATATAAAGAGAAGAAACAAACGGATGTATGATATTTATCAGATATTCAAATTCCTCTTGAGTCTCGAATTTTATTCTTAATCCGCGCGGCTTTTGGGTCTTTATATATTTTTCAAAATCGCCGTGCGAAAGAAGCAATTCACCTTTTTGGGGATTTACTTCGTCTTTATCGGCAAAAGAAATGCATATATCATATTTTTTGCCGTTCCGATCGAAAATACGACCATCGAATATATGTAATAATGGTTTCATTATTCACCTCTATTGCGCAAAATCCACAGATAGGTTGCCCTATCCGTGGATTTATGTTTTTAATTATTATCAATCATCCCAAATCCCGCGATCGCGCTGACGGGAAGCGACATTACCACCGCGCCCGCGTCGGTCTGAGTTCCCGCTTTATTGATGACAGCCTTCATGATCTCCGCCTTCTCCGAAGACTTCGCAACGATCATAATGACCTCCTTTTCACTCGCGATCGAAACGCCGAAGAATTTTGCGGCATCGGTCGAGCCGGTGCCCTTGCCGTGAAGGACCGTTCCGCCTCTGGCACCCGCCTCGCGTGCGGCATCCATGACGGCGTCGGTATATCCCTCGTTTGCGATAACAAGCACGATCTCGTAATTATAGTTGATATCGGGCATGCCCTCGGTGGGTCTGCCTCCGTTAAGATTTGCCAAGGTCTTACCTCCTCCTACACTTTTGATCGGGGTCGCAACGATGATACCCTGACCCGGCGCGTCAATATAAAGATTGCGCCTTGCTTCGTCGATGAGCCTCACCGTGCGCTCACGGTCGGCTATAGTCATAATAATGTGGTATTCTCTCGCACTGAGTCCGAGAAGATCGAGCATACTTTTGGTCGCCGTACCGTGACCGAGAAGCTCGATCGACAGCGGCAGCTTGAGCGCCTGTGCGATCGCATTCATACGAGGCGCCATACCGGGATTAACTATTGAAATAACAAAGTTCATATCTCTCACCCCCAAAGCTCGATGATATCGTCGTCCGCAACCGTTTCGGTGACGGTATCGGTATGCTGCTTGCGTCCGTAGATAAAGCCGACGATCTGGATCGAGATCAGCGGCATCATTGCAACCGTCGCAACGATACCGAAGGCATCGGTCAGCACGTTACCGCCCGCCGCCGAGCAAACTCCGATCAGGAACTGGAGCATAAAGGTCGCCGTCATGGGACCCGATGCTACTCCGCCCGAGTCAAATGCGATAGCAGTATAGATATCGGGAACGAAGAAGGTCAGGATCAGCGCGATCGCGTAACCGGGAATAACGAACCACATAATAGAAATTCCCGTGATAACGCGGAGCATTGCAATTCCCATTGCGATCGCGATCGCGACGGAGAGGCTGTACTTGATCGCCTTACCCGGGATCGCGCCCGATGAGACGCTTTCGATCTGTTTTTCGAGAACGTACACCGCGGGCTCGGCGGAAATGATGAACCATCCAAGGCACATTGCAAGCGGGATAAGCAGGTATTTCGTCCAGCCACCGTAAAGCGATTCTCCGAGAACCGCGCCGAGCGAGGAAAATCCGACGTTTACGCCCGTAAGAAAGAGGACAAGTCCGACGTATGTAAAGAGAATACCCCAACAGATCTTGATAAAGGGACGTGTCTGCATCTTCAGCACAAAGAACTGGAAGATGAGGAATATCGCAACGATCGGCAGAAGTGCCACCGAGGTCTCGAGCAGATAATGCGGAATTGCCTTGATATAAGCCATACCGATCTCGGTCGTGCTCGACCAGTCAACGGCAGTTGTGCTCGTTACTCCGTCCGCATTCGGATAGAGAAATCCGAGAATGAGAACGAACAGGATCGGTCCGATA
>JAZSMP010000264.1:0-1502 GCA_045535915.1 Eubacteriales bacterium
ACGACATGGCTACGATCCGACTTCCGGTCAGTTCGCAACCGCCAACGACAAGATCAAGGTAGTCGGCCCCAAGGGCGAGCTTATGCTCTCCGTCCTCGGTCCCACAAGAAAGGCTAACCAGGTTGAGCTTTCCTTCACCGACGCGCGTACCCTCGGCATCGTTCCTCCCATCCGTGAGAGCGGCGACACCGCAGGCACCCCCGGACTCAAGCTCGTTGGTCCCGCAGGCGAGATCGAGATCGCTGACGGCGCAATCGTAGCAAAGAGACATATCCACATGACTCCCGCAGATGCAGAGAACCTCGGCGTTTCCGACAAGGAGATCGTTTCCGTAAAGATCAACACCGGCCGTCCCGTTATCTTTGAGGACGTTGTGGTCCGTGTAAACCCCAACTTCGCGCTCGCAATGCACATCGACACCGATGAATGCAACGCAGCAGCCGCTTTCGGTCAGGTTTACGGCGAGATCGTAAAGTAATCAGATATGAAGATCCTGTTTCAGGGCGACAGCATAACCGACGCCGGCAGAGATAAGAGAAATTATCACGAGCTAGGCATGGGTTATCCCAAGTTCGCCGCAGAATATATTCGCGCGGACTTCCCCGAGACCGATTTTGAATTCATCAATTTCGGAATCAGCGGAAACCGCACCGATCAGCTTTTCGACAGACTCTATACCGACGGCATTGCGTTTGAGCCCGACATCATCTCGATCCTCATCGGAATCAATGACGTCTGGCACAGACACGGCTCCGGACGCATCGAGACCACCGACGCGCAGATCGAAACCAACTACCGCGCCATCCTTGACCGCCTGAGGAGACAGACGAACGCAAAAATCGTGATGCTCTGCCCCTTCCTGCTCGATGCGGAGGACAAGGAAGACTGGCGTCCCGAAGTCGACCGCGTGATCGCGATCGTCCGCCGTCTCGCTGACGAGTACGCTGACGTTTACATCCCTCTCGACCTCCTCTTTGAGGAAGCGCTTAAAGTCCAGCCCGAACCCAAATTCTACTCAGCTGACGGCGTTCATCCGAACGATAACGGCAGAGCCTTTATCGGCAAGCATTACGCCGAAGCCGTAAAGTCTCTGATCGAAGCCGCAAAGTAATTCTGAAAAATTAAAATACAAAGGAGATAAAACCAATGAGCAACGTAAGCGAATGCCCTTACGCACAGAGCCACGAAGTGGCACAGATGTGTGTAGTTAAGAAGGGCTGCGACCACGGACCTGCACCCATTCCCGAAGAGGGCAAATGGATCCAGGCAAAACAGATCACCGATATTTCCGCATACACCCACGGTGTGGGATGGTGTGCACCCCAGCAGGGAGCTTGCAAGCTTTCCCTCAACGTCAAGAACGGCATCATCGAAGAGGCTCTCGTAGAGACCATCGGATGCTCCGGTATGACCCACTCCGCAGCTATGGCAGCTGAGATACTTCCCGGCAAGACTCTCCTCGAGGCTCTCAACACCGACCTCGTTTGCGACGCTATCAACAC
>JAZSMP010000178.1:0-4543 GCA_045535915.1 Eubacteriales bacterium
CAGAGATGCAAAATGCGAAAATGTAATTCAAACGTATGTTGTTCGCACATTAACCTTGGCTCCCTCTGAGGAGGGAGCTGTCACGAAGTGACTGAGGGAGAGATCTTTGCTCTTTTTCTCTTAAGTTCCCACCTATGGGGCTGCGCCCCCTTCACCCCTGCACCCCGAGTGCGAACATAACTTTCTGCTTTTTGTGCATTTTGCTATATGTGCGATTCTTGTGGTTCTTTGTCAGTAATCTGAACCCGCCCATTGGGCGGGTTTAACTTTGCACTTTTCACTTTACACTTTGCACTCCGCTGTGCGGCAGCCACGCGGCAATATTGCTCTCCATATCCTTGCCCGCGGAGGCATAATCAATAAGGATAAATTCTTTTCCGTCTTCGTCTTCAAATCGGCATCTGATCATGCAGGGGTCGCCGCCGACCTCGCCACCAATCTGCGATTCGCATTCGATCTTTCCCTTCCTTCGCGCAAACGTGAAATCCGACTTCGCATCCTTGCCGAGTCTCGAATCGGCGGCGAGAGTCAGCGGACCGCGCGAAAGCGAAATATACCGGTCGTCCTCGTCCTTGTGGCGGACGGGCACGGGAGGTCTCATTTTTCCGCATGTGTCGATAAAGAGGACGTCCATATCCCATTTTTCGGGCAGGGTCTCGCGGATCGACATATCGAGCTCGAGCTCGATCTCGCGCTCACCCGCATCAATTCCCATTTCTGCATAGCCGTCAAAGATCCTCGAATCCTCGGGGATCTTTGTCTTTTTCGACCACTCGGGAATACGCAGACGGAGCCAAAAACCGCGATCCGAGGAGATTTTCAGCTTGATTTTGCCGTCAGCGGGGTAATCGGTCTCGGTATTGATGACGATCTTTCCTTCGTTGGTCTCGATAACCGACTCGCCCGCTTCGTAGAAATTGACCGTTACCGAGTCCCGGTAAAGCATTACGGCGTGTTTCGCAACGACACCGACGCCTGCCGCGCCTATGCAGACACAGCATCCGTAGTAGTTTCGGTCAGCCATGAACTGAAACCCGCCGATCTTTCTTCCGCGGCGTCCGGGGATCAGAGGCGAATAGCTGTCAAAGGGGAGCGGAACGATGGTCGGTTCGCCCTCTCCGAACTCCTTTTTATACCTCTTGGCGATATATTCGGTGTCGATCGAGGCGATCATATTGGTATTGAGAGAGCCGAGGTAGGCGTTGTAGAAGCTTTTCTCCATTTCGTCGGCGAAAATACTCTCGCCCGTCAGGCGCAAAAGCTGCGAGCAGAGTTTCATCCAGGTGACGGTCACGCAGGTTTCCTGCATAATTCCGTCGTAAAACTGCGTCTGGCGCGTTTTTGTGTGGTCGAAGAGCTCATGCGTGCATCCGCAGGAGCCGATGACCGAAACTTCGGTCTCGATTATCGACTTTGCAAAGTTAATGACAGCGGTTTTGTATCTTTCGATCTCAGTCAGACGGTAAAATTCGAGCAATCCCTCGAAGCAGGACATCATCTCGTATGCCTTCGCAACGCCGTACTGATAGGGCTTGAGGATGTTTTCGTAGGCGCGGTCGAAGATGTTGAGTCCCTCGGCACCGCCCGACTCGATAATGTATTTGCAGAAATCGAAATACTTCATCGAGCCCGTCAGTCTGACAAGCCTGACCATCGGCTCGAGGATCGACGAGGAATTAAGTCCGAGCCAGTGATTCGACGCCTCATTGATCGGGATCTGTCCCTCGCCTTCACCGATGCGGCAGATTATATAGTCGGCAATGCGGGAAAGTGCCGAAACTATGTTTTGTTTAAGCCATGTTTCGTCGGCGATATCGTAAAAGTATTCAAGACCGAGCATAACGTATTTTCGGCACCAGATATCCCATGCGCGGAACTCGGTCTCCTTGGTAAAGGAGGAGACTCTGCCGTCGCTTCCGACGACCGAGAGCATGTCGCGCACGGTCTGATCGAGCACGGCGTAAAGCTCACGGTCGCGCGAGTATTCGTATACCAGCGCGCCAGCACGCATCATCTTGCCCCAGTATTCGCCGCGCCAGCCGTTGTTGGTGCCGTCGATGGGGTTGCGGAATTGGTCGACGAATCTCCTCCACATCTCGCGGTCGAGAAGCTGATTTTCGGTCAGAAACGAGACCGCGCGGTCAATTGCTCCGTGGTAGTTTTGTCTTAAGGTCAAATATTTCATAGCGTCCATGGTTTTGTCCTCCATTTTGCTTTTTATCATTTTAATTATATCCATCTTAATTATACCCTTCTTTTGCCCCGTTGTCAATAAAAAAATTCAAGAAACGAATATTTGCGGCAAAAAAATAAAATAATAAGTACAAAAGACTTAGGGGGATATTTCATGCAAAGCTTTAACCATACACTGGGCTGCGTCGGCGGACTGCACGCGCGTCCCGCAGGCATCATCGTCAACGCCGCAAAGCAATTTTCATCCGATATTCTGATCAGAAAGCTCTCCGCCGAGGGTGCCAAGGAGGCCGACGCCAAGAGACTGATCTCGCTGATGAGCCTCGGCGCGCGCCGAGGCGAGACGATCACTTTTCTTATAAACGGTCCCGACGAGGCTGCTGCCGCCGAAAAGCTTCTCGCCGTTTGCAGAGAGACGGTGGGATGAGAGATGTCGATTTCGGCAAAACACTTGCTCTACCGCGGAATCGGCATCGGCGAGAGCGCAGTCTTGGGCAATCTGCGCTTTCTTGAGAGCAAAAAAAGTGCGCCTGTGCCAAAATTCCGCGACAGACAGACCGAAGAGCGCGAATTTCGCGATGCGCTCGACCGTGCACGCGCCGACACGTCGTCACTCCGCAAAAGAACTCTCTCGTCTGCGGGCGCGGAAGCGGCGGCGATCTTCGAGATACACGAAATGCTTCTCTCCGATCCCGATTTCATCGACCTTGTGATCTCGGGGATATCCGAGGGACTTCCCGCGGCGACAGCCGTCCTGGAAGCGGGCGAATCGCTTGCGGCAATGTTCGAGGGGATGGACGACGAATACCTTTCCGGGCGCGCCGCAGACATGCGCGACATTGCCTCGCGGGTCCGCGCGATACTGCTCGGCGAGAGCGAAAATTCGGAATCGGGCGACTCATCCGATATAATCGTCGCCCGCGATCTGACGCCCGCAGAGACTGCAAAGCTCGACACGGAGCGCGTTGCGGGATTCGTCACATTTGCGGGATCGGTCAACTCGCATACCGCGATACTGGCGCGCGCGATGGACATACCCGCCCTCATCCGCGCCGAGGAGTTTTCATCCGAACTGAACGGCGCGCCCGCGATACCTGATGCCAGACCCGGGGCGCTTTCGGTCTTCCCGACTCCCGAGGAATTGTCGAATTTCGCAGACGAGCTGCGACGCCGCGATGCCGAAAAGAGCCGCCTGCGCACCCTCGCGTCTCTCCCCGCCGTCACGAAAAGCGGTAAAAAGATCGCTCTCTATGCCAACATCGGCTCGCTTCCCGAAGCCGAGGCGGCGCTCCGAAGCGGTGCCGAGGGGATCGGTCTTTTCAGAAGCGAATTTCTCTTCATCGGCAGGGAGGATCTGCCGAGCGAGGAAGAACAGTTCGCGGCTTACCGCGAGGCGGCGCGTCTTTTTGCCGACAGAGCGGGGCCCGTTGTCATCCGCACCCTTGATATCGGTGCCGACAAGGTGCTTCCCGCACTCCGACTCGGCATCGAGGACAATCCCGCGCTCGGCTCTCGCGGAATCAGGCTGAGTCTATCGCATCCCGAGCTCTTCCGCGCACAGCTCCGCGCCATCCTCCGCGCCTCCGCATTCGGCAAGACCGCGATCATGCTTCCCATGATCAGCACCGCCTCGGAAATCGCGGCGACGCGCAAGCTTTTATCTGAAGAAAAAAATCGCCTGCGCTTCGAGGAAGTGGCATTTGACGAGTCGATCGAACTCGGGATCATGATCGAAACGCCCGCCGCGGCGATAATGGCACGCGAGCTCGGGCGAGAATGCGACTTTTTCTCGGTCGGCACGAACGATCTTTTTCAGTACACGCTTGCGGCGGACCGTCAGAACCAGAGTCTTTCCTATCTTTACAGCGAGGGCGGCGAGGCAGTCATGCGCCTGATTCGAATGGCGGCGGACGGCATCCATGCCTCGGGCGAGGGCAAATGGATCGGTATCTGCGGCGAGATGGCAGCCGACACCTCTCTTACCGAACGGCTGATCTCTCTTGGAGCGGACGAGCTTTCGGTCTCGCCGCCCTATATTGCGCGGGTTAAAGAAAAGATCAGAGAGATAGAATAAGCGCTCCGCGCAAATTAATATCTCGCTTCGCGAGAGTTAATATTCGCGAAAGCGCGAAGCTGAAGGTGAATTTCCGCGAGCGGAAATTTTCCTATTAAATAACGTTCCGCTTGCGGAACATATCGTGTGCCGCGGGCACTAACAAACGGTATTCAGAAAGCTAAACAACAAAGTCTGCGCTCTCCAACTCCTCCCTCCGGTTCACGTGAGTGAATCCAAATTTGCAAGCAAATTTGGGGCGGGAGGGAGGTCCCTATTTGAAATATGCAAAATTAT
>JAZSMP010000177.1:0-31886 GCA_045535915.1 Eubacteriales bacterium
AGATCCCGACCTACGACTCCTGGGCGGTACAGCTCATCTCGAAGATACTCGTTGTTTACTACGAAAGCTCGCGCGACGAACGCATCCCGGACGTACTCTACCGCGTAATGAAAAACTACCACGATCTTCTCGCCTCGGGCACGATCTCGCTCTTCAAATGGGGCAAGGCGCGTTGGTTCGAGGCATTTATCGCAATAGATTTCCTCAAAGAACGCTACGGCGAGGAATGGCTTACCGATCTCGCCCGCATCTTAAAGGAACAGGGCACAGATTACCCCTCCCTCACCGACCGTTGGAAGCGTCCGCTCGACAAATGGACCTACGAGACTCATATCGTAAACATCGGTATGATGCTCAAATACGAAGCTGTCAGCCACGAGCTGCTCGGCGAGGAATATACCGACGTTGCCGAAAAGCTCTCCGCCGTCCTCCGCACCTACAACGGAACTCCCGTCGGACTCTTCACGGGCGACGAATGCCTTTCGGGACTTTCCCCGATCCAGGGCACCGAGCTTTGCGCGGTCGCCGAGCAGATGTACTCCTACGAACACCTTTTCGCCGCTACGGGTGACCCCAAATGGGCAGAACGCCTCGAGCTTCTCGCCTTCAACGCCCTTCCCGCGACGATCAGCGACGATATGTGGACTCATCAGTACGATCAGCAGAGCAACCAGGTCGCCTGCATCCGCTTCCCCGGCAAGCCGATCTTCGGCACCAACAAGCGCGAGGCGCATCTTTTCGGCCTTGAGCCCGAGTACGGCTGCTGCACCGCTAACTTCGGTCAGGCTTGGCCGAAATTCGCTCTCTCCGCCTTTATGCGCAAGGAATACGCAAACGGCGACAACGTCATCTCGGTAGTTCCCGTTCCCTCATCTCTCAAAACCGAGGATTATTCCGTCACTCTCAAGACGAATTATCCCTTCGAAAACAGCTTCGAGTACATAGCAGAAGCCAATAAGGCGTTCACCCTCTTCATCAACATTCCCTCGTTTGCCAAAAACGCTAAGCTCAACGGCAGAAGCGTTCCCAAGGGCTACGGCGTGGTCGCGGAATTGGCTGCAGGTCAGAAAAAGGTTATCAAAATTGAATTTGAGACCGCTCCCGAATTTTTTCTGCGTCCGCACGATCTCCACAGCGTCCGTTGCGGTTCGCTCGTCTTCTCACTTCCCATCGAATTCGAGAAAAAGATGTACGAATACGAGAGAAACGGCGTCGAGCGCAAATTCCCTTACTGCGATTACGAATTGATCCCGAAATCCGATTGGAACTACGCTTTTTCCTCACTCGAGCTGAAGCTTAACAAAAAGACGATCTCCGATATCCCCTTCTCATCCAAGAATCCGCCCGTGACTTTGACTGCAAAAATGAAGCAGATCCCCTGGGGACTTGCCGAACGCCACGAAAACGTCTGCGCCAAGGTTCCCGAATCGCGCACACCCATCTCGGATGAAATAGAGCTCGAGCTTCATCCATACGGATGCGCGAAGCTTCGCATGACCGAAATGCCGATAATATGAAAAAGTTCATTTTAATAACACTCATCCTCTCACTTCTGCTTTTTGTGTCGTGTGTCTCGGCGGACGAGGTCACTCTACCCGAAACCGAGCTAACGACAGAAGCCGAAACCGTCGAAGAAACGCAACCCGCCGAGCCGGGCATCACTATCGCGGGCAATGATATCTCAAATTACTCGATCGTCCACGACGGCACAAAGGCGGCTTCTTCACTCGCGAGCGATCTGAAGCTCCTCATATACAACACCTGCGGATGCCGTCTGAACGTCAAAAAGCACACGGCTGCCGAAAGCGAATTTGAGATACTCATCGGCAAGACTAACCGCGCCGAAAGTATCGAAGTCAGAAGCTCGTACTCCCGCCCGAACGTATATTATGACGTCAAGGTTATAGGTTCAAAACTCGTCGTTATGGGCGAGGGCAGAGCTACGATCAAAGAGCTGACTCCCGAGCTCAATGCCCTCATTGAAAAAGGTGCAGAGACTGCTATTGAGCTTTCCGACTCCGCTATCAGCGGAAATATCATCGGAAACGCCGACAAATACACTATGCTTGAACGCGCTGAGGGCACCGATCTCCGCGTCTTCCATTGGAACTTTGCCGCGCCCTATCTCGATCCGAACGTCACAAAGCCTCCCGTTGTTTATACCGACAACGTCACCCGCGGCGAGGATATGGCGGATATGATCCTGCAATTTATGCCCGATATCATCACGACCAATGAATTTTATGCGAGCCACAACGGAAACACGACCTTTTTCGACGCCGTTATGAGTCAGCTCGGCGAATACTACGTCTGTCTCGACTCGCCCTACGATAAGGACAAGCCCGAAGCGGGCGCAGATGCCATCAAGGGAAAGACGATCAACTCGAACATCATCTATCGCAAGGATATCGGTCTTGAGGTGATATCCTCGGCATGGCGATATTCGACGCAGAAGACGAGCACTTCAACCTCGAATCCGAATGGCTACATCTACTACCACGGCTCGCACACCGCAGTGTTCTCCCACAACGGAACCAAATTCATTCTTTCTACCGCGCATTATGCCGACAGCTTAAAGAGCAATCAATGGGCTCGCGAACAGCTCACCGCTATTGCCGATGCGCAGTCCGCGTTCTCCTCTCCCCTGCCCGTCATCCTGACCGGCGACCTCTACACAAGCTACAATCAAAGCTCGTCTGAAAGCGGATACAAATACATCGCCTCCGCAGGATACAAAGACGCACAGCAGACCGCCGATTTTATAGCAAACAAGGTCGGCATTCACGGAACCTTCCACAATATCGGTGAGCGTCAAACGAACCGTATTTCCGAAGATTTCGTCTGGTACTCGGGCGGCATCAAAGCACTCTGCTTCAAGGTACTTGCCAATAAAGTTTCGGACGACGCAAGCGACCACTACCCCGTCATGGCGGATCTGACTTTCAATTAAAGCTTAGAAAAAACAGAGCGACTCTAACGAATCGCTCTGTTTTGTTATGTATTATTTATTATTTGATACCGTAGCCTGCAAGGTAAACCTTGTATTCGAGTTTCATCTTCGAGAAAAGCACCGCGGTGGTGATGAATGCGATGGATGCAATGATGATCCAAAGGATTCCGCCGGTTGCGAGAATGAAGAAGAAAGACAGTACGTAGCTGAGGACCATAAGCCAGGTCTTCTGGAAGATAACGCCGAGTCCCGCAATAACAGCAAGAACAAGGGCGATAACGTTAATAATGGTAATAACGATCTTGAAGCCCGCAACAACGTCTGTGTCATCAACGTCAAGAGCCTTGGCGATCTTGACCATATTATTTATCGAAATGGGATCAAGAAGCTTTATGAACTTCTTTGTGGACATTCCGATCTCTTCCTCAACGTCGTCGATCGAAATATCAAGCATATCCTCGAGCATATCCTCGAGCTCGTCAAGATTATCTTCTGCCTCGTCGACTGCATTACTCCATTCGTCCTCAAGCTCTGCAATGTCCTCATCGACACCGCTGATGTCACCCGCCAAAGCAAAGAGCGGGATCTTGAAGATCGAACCGTTGACGGTCTTGTTTGCGGCCAAAACTACCGAAAGAACGCTGAGCACGCCGAGAAGGAGCGCAACGATGCATATGATCTTCTGCTTCTGATCGGCAACCTTCAGAAAATACTTGGTTTTGCTTACGGGAGTTGTGGAATCAATAACTTCGGGTTTCTTGGGAATAAATTTCAAAGTATGGTTACAAGCCGAGCAGACTGTTGAGCCTTCGGCAAGCGGGGTACCGCACTGCGGACAGAACATAATGTCACCTCACTAAAATATTTTATATATAAATATTACCACTTTTTTAACTGTTTGTCAAGTGGTTTTTATATATTCACGCAAAAATCGGTTATTTTATTTCAATCACGCTGTAGCCGTTGTCGGTTATGACTTTGGTAAGTACCTCGTCCGAGATCTCGGCATTCAGAGTGAGAACCGCAGAGTTTTTTTTGAAGTTCACAACGGCTTCGTCAACCTCGGGAAGCTCTTCAAGGACCTTCTTTACTCTCGCTTCGCAATGCGGGCACATCATGCCCTTGATCTTCATTGTCTTTTTCATATTCTTTTCCTCCGTATTTTTATTATTAAACTTAAACAAATTGAGACGCAGAGCATTCGTCACAACGCAAAAGCTCGAAAGGCTCATAGCCGCCGCACCTATCATGGGGTTGAGCGTGATGCCCGCCCAGACGAACGCGCCCGCCGCAACGGGAATGCAGATCGCATTGTAGATAAACGCCCAGAAAAGATTCTGCTTTATCGTCCGCAGAGTCGCGCGGCTGAGTCTTATCAGCGCGGGGACGTCGGAAAGGCAGTTGTTAACAAGAACTACTTCTGCCGCGTCGATGGCAACGTCTGTTCCCGCACCGATCGCAATTCCGATATCGGCGCGTGTGAGTGCCGGGGCGTCGTTAATACCGTCGCCGACCATCGCGACTCTGCCCTCTTCCGAAAGCTTTCTGATAACGGCTTCCTTACCGTCGGGCTTGACCTCGGCAAAGACCTTATCAACGCCGACGGCCTTACCGATCGCCTCTGCGGTATTTTTGTTGTCGCCTGTCAGCATAACCACGCGCACGCCCATGTTTTTGAGCTCGGATATCGCCGCCGCGCTGTCAACCTTCAAGCTGTCGGCAACCGCGATAATACCGAGAAATTCTCCCGCCTTTGCAAAAAAGAGCGGTGTTTTACCCTCTTTCGCGAGTTTTTCGGCAGTCAGGCGGCTGTTAGAAGGAATCGTCACGTATTTTGACACGAATTCCGCATTGCCGCCGACGGCTTCTTCGCCGTCGATCTCAGCGCGCAGTCCTCCGCCGGGGAATATCTCAAATTTCTCGGTTTCCTGTGCGGTAAGCGACAGCTCCTCCGCCTTCTTCACTATCGCGCGTCCGAGCGGATGCTCGCTTTTCGCTTCAAGGCTGAAAGCAAGACGGAGCAACTCATCCGAACCGATAATGTCGGTCACCTCGGGTTCGCCTTTTGTGATAGTGCCCGTTTTATCGAGCGCGACTATCTCGGTCTTTCCCGCCATTTCAAGCGAGGATGCTGTTTTGAAAAGGATTCCGTGCTTCGCCCCCATGCCGTTTCCGACCATAATTGCCACGGGTGTTGCAAGTCCGAGCGCGCAGGGACAGCTGATGACGAGCACCGAGATCGCTCGCGCAAGCGCAAATCCCGCACTTTCTCCGAGCAAAAGCCAGATCAGAAGCACCGCCGCGGCTATCGAAATAACTATCGGCACAAAAATTCCCGATACCTTATCCGCGATCTTCGCTATCGGCGCCTTTGTTGCCGCCGCACCCTCGACCATCCTTATGATCTGCGAGATCGTAGTATCTTCGCCTACGCGTGTTGCCTCACATTTGACAAATCCCGATTGATTTACCGTTCCCGCGCTGACCGAGTCGCCGATATTCTTCTCGACGGGTATACTCTCGCCAGTCAGAGCCGATTCATCCACGGCGCTGTGACCATCAATTATAACTCCGTCAACGGGAACTCTTTCTCCCGGACGGACGACGAAAACGTCGCCCTTTTTCACGTCCTCAACGGGAACGGCAACTTCCTTGCCGTCGCGGATAACGATTGCCGTCTTCGGTGCAAGATCCATAAGCGCACGTAACGCATCTGTCGTTTTCCCCTTCGAGCGCGCCTCGAGCATCTTGCCGAGGGTGATCAGCGCAAGTATCATAGCCGCCGATTCAAAATAGAATTCGTGGTAATAATGCTCGGGATGCTCGGAGACAGTCATTGCAAAGAGCGCATACACGCTGTAACCGAAAGACGCCGCCGAGCCGAGCGCAACAAGCGTATCCATATTCGGCGAACGGTGGATAAGCCCGCGCACGCCGTTTATAAAGAATTTCTGATTGATCACCATCACAATAGCGGAAAGGATCATTTGAATTATTCCGACTGCAACGGGATTGTTATCGAAAAACGCGGGAAGCGGGAATCCCCACATGACGTACCCCATCGAGACGTACATGAGAAGAAGGAGAAATCCGAGTGAAAACAAGAGCCTGCGCAGCAAAATCGGCGTTTCCTTATCGGCAAGAGCGTCTTCCGATGGCGTTTTCTTAGCCTCTATCCCCTTCTTTTCCGCGCCGTATCCCGCCGCGCGGACGGCTTCGATTATCGCGGATTCGTCAGCCGTGCCCTCAACGCCCATCGAGTTTGTCAGGAGACTGACCGAGCACGAAGTAACACCTTCAACTCCCATTACAGCCTTCTCCACCCTCGCCGAGCAGGCGGCACAACTCATTCCGCTTACTTTATACTGTTCCATTCGTTACCTCATCCGCGATCTTTTGCAAAAGTTCTGCCTCTTCGATTCCATTATCACCGAGAATCCGAGCAGATGTGCCAAAGATCGTCGCAAAAATGACACAAACCGCCAGATATGCGCCTGCAGGGCTCGTATGTGCGTTGTCGTCGCCCCACAGCATAATGTCGGTATTTTCTATCGCATATTCAAACGCGCGGTTGACATATGCGCAGACCGCACCGCTTTTGTTCGCTATTTCCGTGAAAAGTTCGTCAAAAGCGCGGCATTGCTCGACGGGCGTGCGTCCGAAAGCCTCATAGCCGTAGGGCGGACGGACGTAATAGAACACCTTCGCGCCGCTCTCAATTGCCTTTGACGAAAGAAGATCGCAGGCGGCAACGCACGCGCTTCTCTTTTCATCCGACGAAACGCAGTTGCCGTTGTCCTGAAGCACAACGAGGTCGTATCCCTTTTCGATCTCCGCAAGCGCACGGCTTCCCTCCTCCGCGTGCTGTGAAAGACACCATCCGCCCTTGACGATGCGCACACACTCTGTAGGATACCCCGCTTCTGTCGCAAGATGCGCGAGCGTTTCGGGAATATCGTGAACGTAGGTCGCGCTGTTGCCTATGAAAAGTATTCTCATTCCTCGTAAACTCCGTAGGATTCAAGCACGACGCGGCCGAGGTCGTAGAGATAACGCTCGAAGGCATCCTTGAGTGCGAGAGGTGCGCCGGCAAGGCGGGTATCGCGCTCATATTTACGACGCTTTGCGGCGGGAGTGAAGAATCCGCCGACCTCAAAGGTGAAGTATCCGTCGTAACCGATATCGATAAGTCCGTTCATTACGGCATCCATATTCATCGTGCCGAGGAAGGGCACGAGATGGCTGTCCGAGGTCTCCATATTATCCTGAATGTGAAGCGCGCGGACGTGCGATCCGAGCAGACGAAGCTCCTCATCCTGCGGCATATCCTGCATATTTGCATGTCCGGCGTCCCAGACTGCGTGAAAGAGCGGATGGTCAACGACCTCGATCTGACGGAGCAGGTCGGTCGCGTTGTCGATCCAGTAAAGTCCCTCGTGGTGCATCTTGTTGAAGTTTTCAACGAGAATGTTGACCCCGTACTTCTCCGCTTCGCGGAGGATGGGCATGAAGAAGAGCTTGTTCTGCTCGAAAGTCTCCTCGGGAGTAAGTCCATGCACGTATCCCGAATGCACGACGAGATTGGGGATGCCCCAGTATCCGCAAGCCTCAACGCAACGGATGGTGTCCGCAATGAATACGCCGCCATCGTCAACGAGAGGTTTGCCCATCGGCGAATGAGCCTGAACGAGCTTTATGCCAATCTTCTCGGCAGCCTCTGCGACCTCGCCGAAAAAGTGCTTGTAATCATCCGAATAAACACCGTTTCTGTCGCGGTAATCGCTGCCAAAATTATAATCGGCGTACTTGAATCCCGCCGCGCGGATATGCTCAAGTGCCTTTATCTGTGAACGTGTATAACCGTAAAAATCGCCTGTCGTCGTTGCAAGTTTCATTTTGTACCTCCAAGGGAGTGTTTATTTGATTTTATTATATCATTTTTCCGCGGTAATTTCAATAGGAAATCGAAATTTCATCAATTGTCGAAATTCAAACAGAAAAGACCGCCGAAGCGGTCTTTTCCGAATTAATATCAGTTTTCTTTTCTCTTAGCAACAACTGCTACACCGAGAAGCGCGATAACGCCGATCATAACGAATACGATTGCGGAGTCGCCGGTCTCGCCGGATACGGGAGGCTCGGTGGTCTCGGGAGCGGGCTCGGTTACTTCGGGAGCAGGCTCGGTTACTTCGGGCTCTGCGGACTCAACCTTGCCTGCGTTTGCTACTGCCTTGAGAGTGAGCTGACCGTCAACAACTGTCCAAGCCTCGCCGAGAACAGATGCAAGACCTGCCATCTCAGCTGCAGTCTTTTCGGTTGCGCCGGTACGGTTGCCGAGACCTACGGTTTCGGGAAGAGTGGAGTTGATAGAGCTTCCTGCGAGATAGTAGTTATTCTCAAGAGTGGAAATGGTGTGGCTGTCGATCGCGCCGAAGCGGTCCTTGTTGCTGTCGTCCTTGGTAACGGTGAGCTGACCGAGGTTTACACAGTTCTTAACGGTTACAAGCTCGTAAGCTCTTGCAAGAATACCGCCGGAAACGTGAGTACCGTTTACAGCACCTGCGTTGAGGCAGTTTTCAACGAGGATGGAGTATCTTGCATCATCCGCACCGTTCCAGCTAAGCTGACCGAGAACACCGCCTACGATAGCGGACGCACCGGTGACGGTGCCGAAGTTAGCGCACTCGGTTACGGTGCCCGCGCCGGAGAGACGTCCGATAACGCCGCCGATGTAGCCGTTGCCGGTCTTGCTGGTTACGTTACCGTAGTTCACGCACTTGGAAATGTTAGCAACGACGAGGTTTTCCTTCTTTGCGGTGGTGATAACCTCACCGAGAATACCGCCGGAGTTACCGTCCTTCTTGTTGATAACGACCTCTGCGTAGTTTACGCAGTTCTCAATGGTGATGTAAGCGGGAGCATCGGGAGTGCCGGGAGTTACGAAAGCTACAAAGCCCGCAACAGCGGTGTCAGCCTCGAAATAAGAATCCTTGATGGTAAGATTCTTGATGACTGCGGTAGCGGTGGTGTTACCGATAAAGCCTACCTGAGTGGAGCCTACAGCGTAGAGACCCGAGATCGAGTAGCCGTTACCGTCAAAGGTTCCGCTGAAATCAACAACGGGAGTCCAGTTTGCAGCTGCGGGAGCGGTTGCCCAGACGATGTCAGCGGTGAGCTTATAGGAAGCGCCTGCTACTGCATTTGCAGCGAAGAAAGCGAGATCCGCACCGTTTGCAATAAGATAGGGATCTGCCTCTGTTCCCGCGCCGGAAAGAGAAGCGGAAACGCTTGTGCCGTCGTAAACTTCTGCCGCAGAAACGCCGATAACGCCTACGAGCGAAAGAGACATAACGAATGCAAGAATAAGAGCAATTGTCTTTTTCATGATTTTACCTCACATATTATTCGGATTTTCCGATTGATGATACTATTATACAATATAATGAAGAAAAATGCAATAGTTTTTCAAAAAAATCACAGTCACAGGTACAATTCCATTGACTTAAACCGTTTGTTATGATATAATTATTCTACCTTATTATATAGGAGCCCCAAATGAAGATAGTTATACTCGATTCCGGTACGCTCGGTAACGATATCGACCTCTCGCCGATATACGCGCTCGGCGAGGTTACTGAATATAAACAGACGCTCCCCGAACAGATCGCGGAAAGACTTGCCGATGCCGACGTCGCAGTTCTAAACAAATGCAAGCTTAACTCCGAAAACCTTGCGGAAGCAAAAAACTTAAAGCTCATCTGCGTAGCGGCGACGGGTTACGACAATATTGACCTGCCTTTCTGCCGCGAGCGAGGCATTGCGCTCTGCAATGTGCCCGGTTACTCGACCGACAGCGTCGCACAGCTCTCTGTTGCCATGGCACTTTCGCTCGTCTCGCACCTCGGCGAATTCCGCTCCTTCGTTCATTCCGGCGAATATTCAAGATCGCAGAATGCCAACCGCCTTGAACCCGTCTACCGCGAGATTGCGGGACAAACGTGGGGAGTGGTCGGAGGCGGAGGCATCGGCTCGAAGGTTGCCGAGATCGCGCAGGCACTCGGTTGCCGCGTACTTCTCTGCCGCAGAAAACCCGAAACAAGATATGAAGCCGCCGACATCGACCGAATCTGCCTTGAGAGCGACATCATCTCGCTTCACGTTCCGCTTTCTGACGAGACCCGCGGAATGATCTCGCGCGAGCGCATCGCATCTATGAAGGACGGGATCGTCATCGTCAACACCGCCCGCGGTGCGGTCTGCGACGAGCAAGCCCTTGCCGACGGAGTCCTTTCGGGAAAGATCGGCGCACTCGGATGCGACGTTTACTCAAAAGAACCCTTTGACGAGGGTCATCCCTTCAATGCGATCCTCGGTCTGCCAAATATCTGCCTGACTCCGCATATGGCTTGGGGCTCGTACGAGGCGCGACAGAGATGCGTACGCCGTATGGCAGAAAACATTACCGAATTTTTTAAAGGAAATAATCATAACAGAATCGTATAAGGAGATAAAAATGACAACCATCAACATTAACTTTTCCGAAACTATCGGCACAATCAAACCGATGCACGCAGTCAACAACGCTCCCGTGCGCCCTATGAGAACTCAGTGGCGCGGCAACTTCGATACTTTCAAGGCGCTCAAGATCCCTTATGCGCGCACCCATGACGCTTCCCTTTCCGAGATCTACGGCTCACAGCACGTAATGGACGTCCATTGCATCTTCACCGATTTCTCGCGCGACCCCGACGATCCCACAGCATACGATTTCCGCAACACCGATCAATACGTCACCACCTGCTTTGACGCAGATTGCGAGATCTACTACCGCCTCGGTACCTCGATCGAGCATCTCCCCGGAAAATACGGCTCGATCAAGCCCTCAGATCCCCTCAAATGGGCAAAGATCTGCGAGCACATCATAATGCACTACACCGAGGGCTGGGCAAACGGTTTCCATTACCCCATCAAATATTGGGAAATCTGGAACGAGGCTGACCTTGACGCAAACGAGGTGGAAAACAAGCGTTGCTGGAGCGGAACACCCGAGGAATTCTTTGAATTCTTCAAGATCGCCTTCCTCTATCTCCGCAAGAGATTCCCCGAGATAAAGCTCGGCGGTCCTGCGCTTGCAAACAATCTGCCCTGGGCACGCAGTTTCCTTGAAAAAATGACCGAGGGTGAGAGAGTCGAGCTCGACTTCTTCTCCTGGCACATCTACACGATCCACGCCGAAAAGATGCTCGACCGCGCAAAGAAGGTCGCAGATCTTCTCGACGAATTCGGATACGGTCATATCGAAAAGCATCTCAACGAGTGGAACTACATCGAAAACTGGACTACGAAATTCATAGACAGCGTCCGCGTCATCAAGGGGCTCAAGGGCGCGGCATATGACTTCGCCTTCATGACTGCAGGACAGAACTCGCCCTACATCGACATGATGATGTACTACGACGCTCGCCCCGACAAGGAATACAACGGCCTCTGGGACAGCCATTTCATACTTCCCCTCAAGGGCTACTACGCATTCGGCTTCTTCTCCGATCTCTATCAGCTCGGCAAGCAGTCAAAGCTTGAATGCGAGGACGCTGACCTCTACGCCCTCGCCGCAACGAACGGTGAAAAGGGCGCGGCAGTCGTCTCCTACTACACCAACGATCCCGAAGCTGCCGAGAAGACCTTCACCGTCACCCTTGACCGTGCGGGTGATTACGAGATATTTGCAATAGACGAGGAACGTGACGGTGAAAAGATCGGCGCATTCTCGGGCACCGCAATCGAGATCACGATGAAACCCAACACACTCATAAAGATTGGAGAAAAATAAAATGATCCGGATAGGTACATACGTCCACGGCGGCGGAAACATTGAAGAAAAGATCATAGCCATCAAGAACGCGGGATTTGACTTCGTAGCGATCGGTATGGGTGCACTTTCGGACGGCACACTCGAATATCAGGTCGAGCTCTGCCGTAAATACGGCCTCGAGATCGACAACATTCACCTCACCGGCGGAAAGACCACCGAGATCTGGTTCGAGGGCGAGCTCGGCGACAAGGTCTGCGCGCGCTACTGCCGCGAGATCAAGATGGCAGCCGACGCAGGCATCAAAAAGGGTGTCGCGCACATCACCTGGGGACACAAGGATCCGGGCGAGGTCAACGAATACGGTATTTCGCGTCTGACCAAGATGGCTGACTGTGCGCTCGAGAACGGCTTCCTTCTCTGCCTTGAAAACTCGGTATTCATCGAGCACCTCTACGCAACCATGGAAAAGCTCAAGGATCATCCCGCAGTCCGTTTCACCTACGACAGCGGACACCGCAACGCATTCGCGCACGACTTCGACCTTCTCGGCGAATTCGGCTCGAAGCTCGCCGCGCTCCACATCGACGATAACGACGCGGCGCACGACCTGCACCTTATGCCCTTTGACGGAAACATTGACTGGGAGCGCGACGCACGTCAGCTCGCAAAGACAGAGTTTGCACGCGAACGCATCTGCGCCGAGACCTCTTACGGTGCGGATAAGAAACTCGCGGATCTGAACGACGACGAGATCAATGAGATCGTAAACAAGCTCCCCATCTCCGCCGAGCCCGAGCTCTACATCATCAAGGACGGCATCATGAAGTCCTACACCTCGCTTTCCTATGCGGATTATATGGTAAGACTGCATGCGAGACTGAAGAGACTTGCGGAGCTGATTGAAAAGTATATTTAAAAGCAACACAGCCGATCCGCGCGGATCGGCTGTGTGCTGTTTATTCTTCAACAAGAACAATATCAAGAAGCGGGACGGGCGTGATCTCGCCGGTAGAGCGGTTAATAAGGTGCCTTGCGGAATCCAAATACATATAGTATACATAAGGAGTTTCGGGGTTATAGTAAGTTACGGTTCCGCAAAAATATTTTTCCGAAGCACAGCTCGCACTGACACCTAATTTATCCTGTTCATACACGAGCCTTGAGTTGCTACCATCGAAATCCATAATATATATCCACGCAGTACCGCTGTATCTAAGCTTCGTACATAACGAAAGATTCCAACTTTCCATCGCTTTGGCGTATTCTTCATCTGCTGTTGAAAAGGTATTGATCATTATTCCTTCATTGGTCACAACGCACTGTTGATATGAATATTCAAACGGTATGGTCTTTGCAGTATCAGTTGCAACGTCGTAGATCTTTATGTAGTTTTTCTGATGGTCGATATAATATGCATAATTGCCGCAAAAGCACGACACAGCAAAATCAAACGTTTCCTCTTTCTTCATATTGCTTCCGTCGCGGTTACAAGAAAACACCTCGCCTTGCTGTAATATGAAAAAGAATCTTTTATTTGTTATAGCAGATATCTTATAATTATCGGGAACTTCAAAAAGCTCTTGACTCTTTTTTGTTTCAAAATCATACTCCCAAAACATAGTACACGTCTCGGGTTCATACTCGCTCAAAGGAATATCTTTTGAAGGATCATACCCAGTTTCGCTGTAGTCAAGAGTCTTTTTTGTATAATACAGCTTATCTCCAAAAACACAGCGCAAACTAAGCTTATTGATCAAAGTGCCGCTCAAATCATAGTCAAATATCTCGGACAATTCTCCTGTAAGCATATTATAAGCATACACCGTAGGCCAATATCCTTCAAGCTCCAAATTTGACATTTGATATGAAAACATAAGCCAATCTCCAACTACCGCGTCCAGCGACACCAGTGCGTTATCCGGACCTAACATAATGCAATCCGAGTCGGGAGAGTGGTTACAAACGGGATCAAGGCATACGCTTGACACATTACCGGTCAGAGTATTGAGTTTTACTATTCTTTGGGCTGTGGCGTCCTCATATATTTTTTCTCCCGTACTGAGAGTTTTAATATATTTTGGGTATTTTTGATTTTCTACGTATATCCATGAATTTTTATAAACGAATCCGTCCACTTGCGCAGATTTGGAAACGACATTGCCTTCGGTAAAATATTCAGTTGACGGATCAACCTCTATGGCAACATTCTGCGTTATTTGCGGTTCTTCGGTGTATATCGAAGAGCAGGAATTCATCAACACAAAGAAGACCAATGTAAACAAGAAAAATTTTTTGTTCATTTTAGCATTACTATAATACTTTTTCAGCTTGTTGTATCATCTATTCGTCCTATTCTGATTACAGAGCCGATTTGCGTGAATCGGCTCTGTTGCTATATTTATTCGTGTTCTTTTTTTACGATCAACGGCAATAAGAAGAAAAGTATGGGAATTATTGCGAACGGGATCGCCGCTCCGCAGCCCTTCTTTTCTTCTGCGGGAGCGTTTGTCTGCTCGGGAGCATTGGTAGCCTCGGGGACAGGTGCTGATGTTGCTTCGGGATCTGTTGCGGGCGCAGTCTCCTCTGTTGTTGCTTCTTCCTTCTTGTCGCCCGCGAGGTCAAGCGTCAGCGTAAACTGGCTGTTTTCAAGGAAGTAAGCCTTCTTATCCGTAGAATAATACTCGACCTGCATGGTCTTGCCGTCCTCAGAGAAATAGAGCATACATACGAGTCCGACACCGCCCTGCGCCTTGTCGACGCCCTGTGGGTCGACGAGCATCTGGGTGACGAGGTTGCCGTTCTCACCCTTATCCTGCGCGTAAACGATATTGTCGCAGGGGTCGTGTCCCGAGAGAACGAGCACGATATTTTCGTGCTTCTTGATCAGCTTATCCCACATATGGTCGCCGTTATTGTACTGCGATCCACTGTTCGAGGGAGGCACGACGTCGCCCGCGTCGAGGGTCGTTCCGTCACGGAAGAAGTACGCGTGAGTTGTGATTATTACGTTATGCTCGGGATGCGCGGCTATTATCTCGTCCGCCCAGGCGAGAATGGGATCCTGTGCTCCGTAGTCAAGAGTGAAAATAAGGTATTTTACCTCTCCGACCGTGAGCTCCTGCCAACTGTTGAAGATATTCTTGCCGTAGTATCCGCCGAGGACGTCCTTATAATCGTTCAGCGGGAAATACTTATTCATCGAAGCCTCGGTATCGTGGTTGCCGCGGACGAGGGAATAGGGTACAACGCCGTCCATTCTGTGAATATTCGTCTTCGCAAGCTCCCATTCGGCAAGCGTGCTCTTGTCCGTGATATCGCCGAGACCCATAACGAATTTGATCTTCTTCGACTCCACGTTTCCGAGGACCCAATCGTAGAGCGCAGTGTATTTTTCGGGATAGTTCAGAGCGAGTATCTGCGTGTCGCCGACGACGGCAAAGGAATATGCATACTCCGCAAGAGGTGCCTTTTCGGTGAAGTAGGTCTTATAAAGCTTTGCGGTGTAGCCGTTTCCGCTCTTGTCCTCGATCTTATCGGGAGCGTTGAGACCGTCGAGCTCGTAGGAGCAGATGAGTCCGTCCTTGCCGACAGAGGTCATATCAGCCTTGATCTCGGCAGCGGTACGGGCGTCCGAGAAGAGGGCAACGTTCTTGATCCTTCCGCGGAAGAACATCTCGTTTCCGCTTCTGAGGTCTCCGCCGAGGACGTGGACGTCACCCGTAACAACGTCGGGCGCGGATTGTGTGAGTGTCTGCTTAAGCTCGCCGTTGATGTAACAGCTGTACTTCGACGCACCTTCCTTGACGATGGCAATGTGTACCCACTCGCCGGTATATACGTTGACGTTGTTGAAGACAAAGTTATAAATAGTACCCGATTTATCTGCAATGTAGAGTCTTGGCGCACCGTTCGAGTAAATTTCAAAGTTTGCGCACGGCAGGATGCCGTAGTTACCTATGATAACGCCGCCGCGCTCTGATGCAAGATACTCCTTCGGGAAGTAAACGGTAGCCTCATAGGTATACGCGGGGATGTCAATGATCTTTTCAAGCCTATAGGCTTCTGCGGTGAACGCCATACCGCCCTTTTCGTTATCGACGATGGCACCGCCCTCCCAGAGCTTGCCGTTGTAAACGAGGTTGTTCTTGTTAGCCGATGCATCTTCAAGACGGCTGCGGTCTGTCTTCGAAAGATCGTAAGAAACGAGAAGCTCACCGTCCGAGAGATCGACAGCGTTCATATCCGCCCGGATCTCATCCGCGGTACGCATATCGGCATACACCGCAACAGATGCAAGTTCGGACTGCTTGAGATACCTTCCGTTGCCGGAGCGAAGGTCGCCGCCGAGGCAGAGAGAGCCCGCGCCCGCAAAATTTGTGTCGGGATAGCTTCCGGGAACAGTCTGCTTGAGCTCGCCGTTGATGTAGCAATAAGCGTTCGACGCGTCAAAGGTGATCGCAACGTGCGTCCATTCGCCCGTGCGGAGGTCGATCTTATCGAAGGAGAGACGCTTATCGGTGCCCTTGCCGCCGTAGCCGAGCCAGAGGAAGGGATTGCCGTTGGCGCGGACCTCAATGCCGTAGCTGGGAGTTTTCGCGTCCTTATAGTTGCCCGCGATAGCTCCGAGCTCGGACGCCGCCGCGCCCTTCTCTACCTTGATCCACGCCTCGAATGTATGCGGATGCTTCGGGAGAATCTTTTCGGATCTGTAATACTCGTCAACAGCAAAAACGGCACCGCTCTTCTCTGCCGCATTTGCAGGTACAAATACCAGACCGAGTATGAATACCAATGCCAATAAAATCGAAACTGTTTTTTTCATGATATACTCCTTACTTATGCAAGAAGGCAAACGTATCCCACGCTTGCCTTCATTATGTATTATTAAAGCTTATTCTTGATCTCCTCAAGGCACTTCGCGCAAATGCGTTTGCCGTTGAAGAAAACGATGTTGTCCGCGTCTCCGCAGAAAATGCAAGAGGGCGAATACTTCTGAAGAATGATCCTTTCGTTGTCGATAAAGATCTCAACGGGATCTTTTACGTTGATATCGAGCGAGCGGCGGATCTCGATAGGAAGAACGATCCTTCCGAGCTCGTCAATACGGCGTACTACACCTGTAGATTTCATCTGGTAAATCCTCCTAATATATATTATCATCGTTATTATAACACATTTTTCGCCATATGTCAACATATTTTGAGCATATTTCTAAAAATTTACAGTAATTTTTTTACAGCACACACAAAGAATGTATTTTTCGGGCGATCTTGTGCAAATAATAGAGTTGACAAATCCTCTCAAATGTAGTATAATATTGTTTGGTTTTTAACCGCCCCAAGAAAATAAGGCGGTATACATAAAATAAAATCAATAAAAAACGACCGCCTCGTTCCGCTCACGGATCGGAGGTTTTGGTTCGTTTTGCAAAAAAGGAGACTATATGCCTAAAAAGAAGAATAATCAGGCGGCAAACAAGCCCGCCGAGAACGTAGCGGCTGAGCCTAAGAAGAAGCGCGGCAGACCCGCGCAGAACAAGCAGGATAAGCCGGTCGATGCTCCCAAGCCCGAAAAGAAGAGCAGCGAGAGAAAAACTCACGTCAGAAAGCCGAAGGCTGAAAAGAACAATGCGCCCAGAAAGAATGAAAAGAGCGTCAAGGTCATCGCCCTCGGAGGACTGGGCGAGATCGACAAGAATATGACCCTCCTCGAATTCGGCGAGGATATCATCATCATCGACTGCGGTATCGGCTTTCCCGAGGAAGACATGCCCGGCGTCGATCTCGTCATCCCGAATTTCTCATACCACGAGGAAAACAGAACCCGTCTCCGCGGCGTCCTTCTGACACACGGACACGAGGACCACATCGGTGGCATCCCCTATCTTCTCCGCCACTTCAACCTCCCGATCTACGGCACAGCGCTGACGATCGGTATTATTAAAGGAAAGCTCAAGGAGCACAGAATGCCCTTCGTGCCCCAGCTCAACGTCGTCAAGGCAGGCGACACGGTGCGCCTCGGCGTTTTCGCCGCCGAATTCATCCACGTCAACCACTCGATCGCGGACGCCTGCGCCCTCGCGATCAACACTCCCTCCGGCATGATCGTCCACACAGGCGACTTCAAGATCGACGTTTCTCCCATCGAGGGCGAAATGATCGACCTTGCGCGCTTCGGCGAGCTCGGTAAAAGAGGTGTCACGCTTATGCTTTGCGAGTCAACAAACTCGGAGCGTCCCGGCTTCACCCCCTCCGAAAAAAGCGTCGGCGGAACTCTTGAAGATATCTTCACCGCAAACGAGGGCAAGAGGATCATAATCTCCACCTTCTCCTCGAACGTACACCGCGTTCAGCAGATCATCGACGTCTCTCTCCGCCACGGCAGACGCATCGCCCTCAGCGGAAGAAGCATGCAGAATGTAGTTTCCGCGGCGATCGAGCTCGGATATATGACGCCTCCTCCCGGTGCGATCATCGACGTCGCGGATATCAGACAGTACGCACCCGGCGACATCACCGTAATCTCGACGGGAAGCCAGGGCGAGCCGATGTCGGCACTCTCCAGAATGGCTTTCGGTGACCACAAAGATATCACACTCGGCGCAAACGACGTCGTAATCTTTTCGTCCAGCGCCATCCCGGGCAACGAAAAGCTGATCGGACGCATCATCAACGAGCTTTCGCACAACGGCATCAAGGTCATTCACGACAGCGTACAGCTCGGTCTCCACGCATCCGGACACGCCTCCGCCGAGGAGATCAAGCTTCTCTGCCAGCTTGTCAAGCCGAGATTCTATATGCCCATCCACGGCGAATACCGCCATCTTTCGGCTAACAAGAACATTGCCTCCTTCCTCGGTATCCCGAACGAGAATATCTTCGTCGGCGATATCGGTCAGGTGCTCTCGGTCAGCCGCCACCGCGCGGCGTTCACAGATACGGTGTCTGCGGGCAGAACGCTCGTTGACGGCTACGGCGTCGGCGACGTCGGAGGCGCTGTTCTCCGCGACAGACTCCACCTCTCCGAGGACGGCATCGTGATCGTCTTTGCTTCGGTCGACCTGACCACCAAATACGTCATAAATCCCCCCGAGATCGTCACCAAGGGATTCGTTTACGTTCCCGATTCGGAAGACCTTCTCTATGAGGCAAAAATGCGCGCGTCAGAGATCATCTGCGATATGCTCGACCGCTCAAAGAAACCGAATCTTGAAGCTATCAAAGAGCGAGTACGCCGCGAGCTTTCAAGGATGTTTACAAATGAAACGGGAAGAAATCCTATGATCATTCCCTTCATCACCGACCTTTAATCAGAAAAAAGCGAAAATTTTGAACAAATTTACGGTTTCGTAATATATAAAGCGAATAAAAATAGTATAATATAGCTTGGTCTATCTGCCGCCTATGGCGGGGATCATATAAAATCAAATTTCGCGCCCTGCCGCCCTATGTAGGTTCGGCGCGACGGAAAGGTTACTAACATGGGAAAAGGAAACAGAAGCAGACAGGACAGAGCTTTCCAGACTGTTCAGAACATCGAGGAAGTCACTCCTAAGAGCACAAAGATCAAAACAATTATTGCCACCTCCGCGGTCGCATTCCTTATCATCGGATGCATTCTTCTTTCGGTGATCGTCAACACGGGTATCGTTCTTCGTACCAAGAACGCCGCCAAGACCGACAACTTCTCGGTAAGCGGTACCGTAATGTCTTACCTCGTTTATTCGCAGGCACAGTCTTACGCGTACTACTACCAGCAGATGGGTCTCACCAACTACACCGTATCCGATATCGTTCAGAACTTCGGCATCAAGGATGCGGTACTCTCCCAGGTCAAGGAAATGCTCGTTCTTTGCGAGTATGCTAAGGCAAACGGAATTTCTCTCTCCGAGGATGACAAGGCTGACATCGACGCTTACATCGATTCCATCAAGGAAGCAGCAGCTCAGGAGCTCTACTCCACCAACGCGTACGTAAAGCTTATGTACGGTAACGGTGTAAACATCAGCGACATCCGTGAGGCTCTTGAGATCTCCTACCTCTCTCAGGCAGCTCTTGAGAAGGTTCAGGAAAATCTCGAGGCTCAGATCACCGATGAGCTCAGAAACACCTACATCGAAGAAAATCCCCAGAGCTTCTACTTCACCGATTACCTCACCTTCACCTACTCCGCTAAGCTCGTAGCAGAGGGCGCTGAGGCTACCGATGAGGAAAAGGCTTCTTACGAGACCTCCAAGACCGAAATGAAGGCTCTCGCCGAAACTCTCGCAAAAGCTGAATCTGTTGAAAAATTCAACGAGCTCGTAATCGACTATATCGTAAACACCACCGCTTCCGAGTCTTTTGACTCCACCTTCGAGAGCAAGTATAAGGCAGACCTCGAAGCAGACAACCTTCTTCCCAACGAGACTGATCTTGCTGAGGACAAGGCTACGATCCTCGCTGAGATCACCGAGGAACTCAAGACTATCTACGACGTTACCGTTAACGGTACCGAGGTAGAGGAAGAGGAAGAAAAGAAGGAAGAAGAGACCAAGAACGCATACGAGAAGGCTCTCGACGAGATCCGCGAAAAGCTCCTCGATACCGCAACCACCACCTATGAGAGCGTTATCGTTATCGATCATCCTCACTACACCGCTCCCGCAGAAGGTGAAGAGGATAAGACAAGCGAGCTTGACAAGTGGCTCTTTGGTGCTGATACCAAGGTTGGCGACACCAAGCTCACCGAGAATGTCGGCGACACCACTTCTACTTACACCGTAACCATCCTCAAGACCGCTTCGACCCTCAAGGACGAGCCTTCCACCTACGACGTAGCTCACATCCTTGTTAAGTTTGACAGTGAAAAGCCTACCGATGAGGAAAAGGCTGCAGCTAAGGCTGAGGCTCAGGCTATCCTTGACCAGTATCTTGCAGGCGAGAAGACTCTTGACGCATTCAAGGCTCTCGGCGAAGAGAAGACCGATGACTCCAACGTTGTTTATGAGAACGTAACCAAGGGTCAGATGGTTGAGGCATTTGAGGAATGGTCCCTTGACGCTGAGCGTAAGGAAGGCGACACCGAGATCGTTGAGACCGAGTACGGTTATCATATCATGTACTTCATCGACAACGCTATTACATCCGAAGCCGGCGTCCTTTCCGAGCTTTACGCTGATTGGATTGAGGACGAGGCTGTTAAGTGCAACTATAGCTTCAAACAGTCCGTAATCGACTCGATTAAATAATTAATTAACATCGTAAAATATCCGCACTGCACGCGGTGCAGTGCGGATATCTTTTTGTATATAACAGATGTCTGCAGTAAAACATATACTGTAAAGACTACAATCCGGAGGATCATTAATAAATGATTTTAGAACCTAAATCAACCTCTGTCGCATACCGCTGTCCCTCTTGCGGAAGCGGTATCATGAGCGCCGTTGACGTCTTCAAGCTCTCGGCGGACAGAGTGCGTCTGAAATGCACGAATCCAGACTGTGCATCCGTAAAAACAAAGGACAGCGAAAGTCCGCGCGACGCGGCAGCTCTTGACATAACACTCGCCTCGGACGGAAGCGTCCGCCTGAGCGTTCCTTGCATATTCTGCGGCAAGCCTCACATATTCAACGTCAATCCGAGCCTTTTCTACGGCAAGGATATCTTCATGCTTCCCTGCCCCTATTCGGGCATCAATATCTGCTTCATGGGCGAGCAGAATCACGTCAAAGCAGAGCTCGCGAGAAACGAGCTTGAGCTGCTCGATATGCTCGAGGAAAACGGCATCGAAAGCTTCCGCGACCTCGACGCCGACGAAGCCGCGCTCCCCGACCCGCAGATCATGGAGATCGTCTCCTTCGTCATTCATGACCTTGACGCCGAGGGCAAGATCTACTGCAAATGCCACCCCGAAGGCTCGGCCGACACCGCTCCGACAGATTCCTTCGACCTCACCTCTGCCTACGACGGCGACTACGCCGCAGAGCTGACCGCCGACGGTATGCGCGTCTGGTGCAAAAAATGCGGCGCGCAAAAGATCGTGCCGACTAATTCGCTCATCTCCGCCCACGATTTTCTTAATTGCGATAGCCTGACATTGGAGTAAAGTTGCCGGTTACTAAACGATAGTTGCTGGTTAAATGTAAAATTCCGCCCTGCTCGGGCGGAATTTTCATTTTAAAAAAAGATTTACTGCATACAAAATGCGCTTCAAACGGTTGCGATTTCTTTTGCGCCCCTTCCCGGCTCACGGGAAGGGGGTGGGGGATGGATCCCGATTGAAGGCGCGATTTTTCGTTCAACAACAAAAATCACCGCCGAAGCGGTGATCTTCAATATTATTTCTCAAAAGGCACAAGCTTCATAAGCGTCTCGCCCTCTGCGATATAATGAGTCGACGACTTCTTAAGTCTCTCCTGTTCAAAGGCATATCTGTCATAGACTCCCACTGTCTTAAAGCCGGCAGCGGAAGCAGTTTCGAGTGCGACATACGAGTCCTCAAAGACAAAAGTTTCTTCTATATCGGTACCAAGAATGCGAAGCGCCTCAAGAAAGATATCCGGATGCTCCTTACCTTTTCCGATGTCGGAGCACGAAAGCACCGCCTTGAAATATTTCCGCATGTCATGCGTATTGAGAGCGATCTCAATAAAGTTTTTCGCTGTTGCCGACGCCAACACCATTGGGATCTTCTGCTCCATACAATAGTCGAGGAACTCCTTCGCGCCCGGCTTCATCATGAATTTTGTTGCATAAAGATCGGGAAGGATCTCGTTGAAGTGATCGACCAGCTCTCCGCCGTCGCGTCCGAGTCTGCAATGCTCGTGAATATAATCCATCGCATCGGAAAGCACCATCGTGCGCACAGCCTTGTCTATCGCCTCGTCGGGACGGTAACCATCTATACCGAGATACTCGCGTCCGCCCCACTCCCAGAGCTCTTCCCAACCCCAGAGCGAGTCAATAAGCGTGCCGTCCATATCAAAGATAGCGCCTTTAATTTTCATAAGAGACCTCCGAAAAATCAAATCCGATTAATTATAGCACGAATGCCGTACGTTGTCAATCAAAATAAACAATCCGGCATAAAAATGCACTCAAATTAACAAAATAATGTAGACAAAATAAAAATTTCGTGGTATAATATATAGGCAAACGATCTTCGGGGTGTCGCCTAATGGGATGGCGCTTGCTTTGGGAGCAAGATTCGAGTGAGTTCGATTCTCACCACTCCGACCACATTTTGGCTCTGAAATCAATTTTCAGAGCCTTTTTTCTTTGCTTTCGCGTCACAAATTTTGAGGGCTGACCGTTCGCAGTTGTCCCGGTTTTCATTCAGGAATTTGCCGCCTTTTTCATCTGCATGATCATCTTCTCAAGCTTTTCCACGCTTTCTCTTGTCCTTCGTTGCCTCAAAACTCACGTTCACAAGAAACCGCATCACATTTGCGGCATAAAGTCAACTCTTTAAAAAACAAAAATCCACCGCTCGGGTGAGCGGTGGGCGGGATATTTACTTGAATGCCGGAGCTTTGGTCTCCTCGTTTGCGAAGGCGTTGGGGCCGGGATTTGAGAGCGAGAAATACATTTTTGCCGACTTGGTCGTGGCGAAATCGCGGTTGGAGCCGGTCTCCTGTACCTTATTGAAAGCATCGCGGAACATCTGATTGTGCGCCTCCTCGCGGTTGAGAAGGAAATCGATCGTTTCCCTGACCTTCTTGTCCTCGATTTGACGGTAAAGGTACTCGTAAACGACCTTTGCTCTCTGCTCTGACGCGATATTCGAAAGCAGATCGGCGCAAAGGTCGCCGGTTACAGTAACGTAATCCGCCGTCCATGAGTAACCCGAGGCGTTGATCAGTCCGGGATTGAGACCGATCTGAACGTGTGTCTGCACCTCGCCCGCCTGCACCTTTGAGGCATCCACGTCGTGACCGTTGAGAAGATTGATAGTCTGCGCGACCATTTCCATATGCCCGAGCTCCTCGGCGGCGATATCGAGGAAGAGATCCTTGATCTCGGGATCCTTGATGCGGAAGCTCTGCGACATATACTGCATTGCCGCCTTGAGCTCACCGTTGCCTCCGCCGAGCTGTTCCTGGAGCAGAGCCGCATACTGCGGATTCGGTCTTTCGACCCCTACGGGATGAAATAACAGTTTTTCGTGTTTGAACATTTTGACCTCCGTATTTGGTTTTGATACTATTATTTCCAATCTGATCGGCGGATATTCTTATTCAAAAATGGAATAAAGATCAATTCAATTGATCTGCATTTTAAACTTTTTCTGAAAGTTACTTGCAATCTGCTTGACAATGTGATACAATATAAACAATCCCATGGAAAGGGTTCCTCATATAATGAAAAAGTATTTTAAATTGCTTGCAATCGCAGCTGCATTTTTGCTGACGCTCTCGTCGGTTTCCTGCACGTCCGAGCCCGAGGAGACCTCGGCGCCGACTGAAGCAGTAGAAACGACCGCTCCGATCGAGTATAATAAAGAGCAGTTCTATAATCCTATCTGGCCCTTTGACGCGCCCGACCCCTTCATTACTTACGACTCCGAGACCGGATATTACTATTGCCTCCATACTCAGGGCGACCGCGTTGAGATATACCGCAGCAAGCACGCCGCGGACGTGATCCTTGATGAAGATTCCAAGGTCATCTACCGTGCCGACGGCACGAACGGCATCTGGGGCGATATCTGGGCTCCCGAAATGCACCGCGGGCCCGACGGTCTCTGGTACATTTACACAAGCGGACGCATCACGCGCGAGCCGGGCGAGAAGCGTATATTCGTTCTCGCTTCGAAGACCTCCGATCCCTTCGGCGAGTGGGAATACGCGGGCAGACCCGCCTATGACATCTTCAGCATTGACCCGACTGTATATACCGCGCCCGACGGAAAGCAGTATATGTGCTATTCCAAGGTGCATTCGATATACGGCCAGGTGCTTGATATCTGTGAGATGAAGGATCCCACCATCTGTATGCGTTCGAGAACTATTGCACGCGCGGAGCTTGATTGGGAGCTCGTTGAACCTTACGTCGGTACCAGAGCGATCCTTGAAGGCGCGTTTTTCCTTGAAAACAACGGCAGACTCTTTATTATATATTCAGCCAACGGCTGCTGGTCGAACCATTATTCTCTCGGCGTTCTTGAATTGACCGGTGATGATATTCTGGACCCCGCAAGCTGGACCAAGCATCCCGAGCCGCTTCTCGTTTACGGTAACGAGGTCTACGGTCCCGGTCACGCATCCTTCTTCCGCTCGCCCGACGGCACGGAGGTCTGGTGCTGCTACCATGGTATGCCCGTTTCAAACGACACGGTGACTCCCGCGGAACGCCATATGCATATTCAGAAGGTCGAATTTGATGAGACAGGCTATCCTGTTATGGGCAAGCCGATCGGTTATGATACAGCTATAGATCCCCCTTCCGGAGAGATAAAATAATCATATAATTTGTTAACTCTTATCATATGATTTTTGGAAAATTACTTGACAAAGTTCGGATCGTGTGCTATAATATCTTATCATAAACGCAATGATGCGGAATAGTAAGCGAATTTCTTCACTTTCAGAGAGATGCCGGACGGTGCGAGGCATAGTGGGAGTTTTGCCGAACTCACCGCGGAGCGGTTGCCGGGAAATTCAAGTAACGGCAAACGGGTGCTCCCGTGACAGAGTTAAGATGTGTCAGCATCGAAAGTGCATCCACAAACATGGGATGAAGAAGAGTGGTACCGCGGAAACATAAATTTTTACGTTTTCGTCTCTTTGAATCGACAAGGAGACGGAAACGTTTTTTTGTTGAAGTTACCTAAGAATTAATTATTCGTTTTGAAAGGGCTTTAAAAAATGAAAAGAATCAGTATTTCGGACATTACTCTCAAGAAACTTTCCGAGGACCGCGCAGTATCTCTTCTGTTCCGCGAAAAATCCGCCATTGCCAATTGCGCTGACCGACTCGGTGCCGATTGCATCGAGCTTCCCGCAGTAAAAAGCATCCGCGAGGATTCCATTATATACAAAACCATAGCAAAAAACGTACAAAGCGCCGTTCTGGCGATCCCCGTAGGCTTCAGTACAGATGAGGCTCATGCCGCCTATGAATGCATCAAGGATGCCAAATCCCCGCGTCTCCAGGTCGAGCTTCCCGTATCTACAATTCAGATGGAATACACATATCACATAAAGCAGCAGAAGATGATTGAGGTGATCGGCGAGCTCGTTGCGGCGGCAAAAAATCTTTGCGGCGATGTAGAGTTCTCCGCACTGGATGCAACGAGAGCCGACGAAGATTTCCTCATCGCCGCCGTCCGCGAAGCGGAAGCGAAGGGCGCAAGTATCGTCACCCTCTGCGATAATGCGGGCAATTCCACTCCCGCGCAGATCGCGGACCTCGTTGCAAAAGTTAAAAACGCAGTTTCTGTTCAGGTGTACGTATGTCTCTCCGACCGCATCAATATGGCGGTTGCTTCGGCGTTCTCGGCAATCGGCGCGGGAGCTGACGGACTCAAGTGTGCAATGGTCGGCAAGGATACTCTGCTGACGGGCGAAATTTCGGATGCCTTGAGCGCATGCGGCACACAGATCGACGCCGAGATCAAATTAAACCATACCAATATCCACGCGAGCATTGATGATATGGTATCTAGCATAAATCACGATGCATACGAAACCGAGTCTGCCGTAAGCGAAAAGAAAAAGATCCTGCTCGATTCTGATTCCACTCTGGCTCAGGTCTCGGGCGCAGCTGCCGTTTTGGGTTACGAGCTTTCGGATTCCGACGTCGGAAACGTATATAAAGCGCTGAAGGCGGTATGTGACAAGAAGGGTGCCGTCGGAGCAAAGGAATTTGAGGCTCTGATCGCAAGCTCGGCAATGCAGGCTCCTTCCACCTATCATTTTGAATCCTACACCACCACAAGCAGTAACCTCTCGAGTGCAATGACCCAGATCACCCTCAAATGCGACGGCGAGATCATCTGCGGCGTAAGTGCGGGCGACGGTCCCATCGACTCCGCATTCCGCGCGATAGAGCAGTGCATAGGACATCACTACGAACTCGACGACTACCAGGTGCAGTCGGTCACCGAAGGCAAAGAGGCTCTCGGCTCGGCTCTTGTAAAGCTCCGCGTGGACGGCAAGCTTTTCTCGGGCAACGGCACCTCCACCGACATCGTTGCCGCAAGTATCAGAGCATATATCAACGCACTCAACAAGATCGTCTTTGAGGAGGCATAAGATGAAAATTGTATTTTCAACCAAGAACGTAAGCCGTGCTTCCTTTCTTGATACCTGCCGTTTTGCATACGACTACGGCTTTGAAGGCTTCGAGATATACGACGCTCTCAAAGAGCGCAGTGCTCATCACGACAGCATTCTGCGCCGCGACCGCGTAGCCGACGCAAAAAGAAAACTCGTCAACAGAAATCTCACGGTTTCCGCTCTCCGCATGCCCGATGCTCTCGACAGCGACGCTGTCAGCGCGGAATCTGTAAAAAAATACGTGGATATGGCATCGGACGCGGGTATTGACAACGTCATCGTACGCATAGACAATAATATTTCTTACGAAGAGCTTGACGAAAAGATCTCGCTCGCGGTAAAGCGCGCGGAAAACGCGGACGTCAATATCCTTTTTGAAACCGTCGGCTGCCTTTCCGACACCGAAAAAGTCATCGAAATAATCAATCATCTGGCATCGGCGGCGATCGGCGCTTCCTGGAACGTCAGAGGAACCTATTTCGGCGCGGGTGAGACTGCGGAGGCAACTATCAAGACTCTCGGCGCGTACATCAAATACGTCCGCCTCGGCGATATGAAGGACGGAAAGACCGTTCTTATCGGCGAGGGCGACCTTGACGTGGGCAAGCTCCTCGGCGCGCTCTCATCTCTAAATTACGAGGGCTTCATCTGTGCTGCGTGGAACGAGGAGATCGAGGATGCCGATATCGTCCTGACTCATTTCACAAACTATATTTCCTCTCTTGCGCGCGAAAAGAAGGTGTTTGACCGCACATATTACAACCGCGCGAAGACGGGAACCTTTGTCTGGAAAAAATACGACCTCATCGACGCCACCTTCTCGGACGTTCTTGACACCATGGTCGAAAACTACCCCGATCAGTACGCCTTCAAATATCCCACACTCGATTACACAAGGACCTACGAGCAGTTCCGCCGCGACGTTGACGAATGCGCCGCCGCACTCATCTCTCTCGGCGTAAAGGCGGGCGATCACGTAGCCGTCTGGGCGACCAACGTCCCGCAGTGGTTTATCACCTTCTGGGCAACCACAAAGATCGGCGCAGTCCTCGTTACCGTCAACACAGCGTATAAGATCCACGAGATCGAGTATCTGCTGAGGCAGTCGGATACCCACACTCTCGTTATGATCGAGTATTGCAAGGATATCAATTACAAGGAGATCATCGAACAGCTCTGCCCCGAGCTCAAGAGTCTTACCCCCGGCAAGCCTCTCTATTCAAAGAATCTCCCATTCCTTCGCAACGTCGTAACAGTCGGCTTCGATATGGACGGCTGTCTTACCTGGGAGCAGATGCTTTCGCGCGCCTCTCTCGTTCCGCGCGAGGAAGTCCGCAGACGCGCATCGCTCGTCAGACCCGATGACGTATGCAATATGCAGTACACCTCGGGAACCACCGGATTTCCCAAGGGCGTTATGCTGACACACAGAAATATCGTCAACAACGGCAAGATAATCGGCGACAGAATGGATCTCTCCACCGCCGACCGTATGATGATACAGGTTCCGATGTTCCATTGCTTCGGCATGGTGCTTTCGATGACATCCATGATGACTCACGGCGGAACTCTCTGCCCCATCCCCTATTTCTCTCCCAAATCATCGCTTGCATGCGTAAACGACGAGCATATCACCTGCTTCAACGGCGTTCCGACGATGTTTATCGCCATGTTCAGCCACGCGGATTTCGCCAAGACCGATTTCTCCTATATGAGAACGGGTATCATGGCGGGCGCAAACTGCCCCCCGGACCTTATGCGCCGCGCATCGGTCGAGATGAATATGCGCGAGATCATTTCGGTCTACGGTCAGACCGAGGCGGCTCCCGGCTGTACGATGGGCGAGGTCAATGAGGATCTCGACCACCGCGTTGAGACCGTCGGCAGTGCTTTCCCGGGAGTTGAATGTAAGATCATAGATCCCGAAACCGGCGCGGAGCTTCCCGATGGAGAGAGCGGAGAATTTGTCGCACGCGGCTTCAACATTATGAAGGGATACTATAAAATGCCCGAAGCTACCGCGCAGACGATAGATTCGGAAGGCTGGCTCCATTCGGGCGACATTTGCATGAGAACCCCCGACGGTTACTATAAGGTAACGGGCAGACTCAAGGATATGATCATCCGCGGAGGCGAAAATCTCTATCCCCGCGAGATCGAGGAATTTTACCTTACCAATCCCAAGGTGCGCGACGTACAGGTCGTCGGAGTTCCCGATCAGACCTACGGTGAGGAATGCTGTGCGTGGATCATTCTCCACAAGGGCGAGACCGCCGATGAGGCCGAGATGCGCGCATACGGAAACGCCTCGATCGCAAAGCACAAGGTGCCGAGATACTTCATTTTCGTCGATGCCTTCCCGATGAATGCGGCGGGCAAGATACTCAAATACAAGATGCGCGACGAATCCGCAGAAATACTCGGACTTAAAAAGTAAGTGAAAAATGAAAAAATACAGAATAATCGACTCACACTGTCATATATATCCCGATAAGATCGCAGAAAAGGCATCCGATGCCACCGCAAACTTTTACGAGCTTCCCCCAAGCCTTGACGGCAAAATATCCACTCTCCTTGAGCACGGCAAGACGGCGGGAATTGAGCATTTCATAGTGCAGTCGGTCGCTACAACTCCAAAGCAGGTCTCAAGCATCAACAACTTCATTGCGGCATCCGTTGCCGAAAGCGGCGGCAGATTCACGGGACTCGGAACGTTACATCCCGACAGCGCGGATATGGAAGCCGATGTGAACGAAATAATCCACCTCGGTCTTAAGGGCGTCAAAATACATCCCGATATCCAGAAGGTCAAGCTTGACGACTGCCGACTGCTCAGAATGTATGAGCTATGCGAGGGCAGGCTTCCCATTCTCATCCACACGGGCGACTGCCGCTACGACTACTCGAATCCCAACCGAATGATACCGATCCTTGATACCTATAAGAATCTCACTGTGATCGGCGCGCATTTCGGCGGCTGGTCGATATGGGAAGACGCCTGGAAAGACTATGCGGGACGCGATAACTTTTACGTTGACTGCTCCTCCTCGCTCTATGCGATAAAGCCGGAGACCGCAAAGGAGCTTATCCATGCTTACGGCACAGACCGCGTGCTCTTCGGCACAGATTATCCACTCTGGACACCCGAGTCCGAGATCGAAAGATTTATGCAGCTCGACCTGACCGAAGCCGAGCGCGAGGATATACTATATAATAACGCCGCAAAGCTTTTCGGTATAACTCAATAAAAATCTGTTTATGACGGCGGAAATCCCTCCGCCGTCATAAAATAGTAAAGCAAAAATATAAAAAACTATTGACAAACAGTTTTTTCTGTGCTATAATTTATAAAAATTTGAATATCACAAACACGACTGCGATGAAGACGGTCGGTGCGCAAGGCTTGCAGAGAGTTGTCGGCAGGTGTAAGACAACAGCATGGCGCCCGGATGACCTATCACTTCTGAGTCGGAGGACCGAAAAGCAAAGGCTTAGTAGACTCCTTCCGTAATGCTGCGTTAAGGCAAAGGACTTGTCAGAGTCCGGTAAGTGACGGAATTTTCCGTAATTTGAGTGGTACCGCGGGTTTAAGGCTCGTCTCAAAGATTTCTTTTGAGGCGGGTTTTTGTTTTATTCAAAGTAATCAAAGTCGAAAGGGAGACAAAACAATGGATTACAGTTTGAAAGAAGTTGCAGGCAGAATAAAAGATCTGCGCGAGGCGACGGGCTTTACACAGGAGGAGCTTGCAAAGCTTACGGGTGTTACTTTGGAGGACTATCTCCTCCTTGAAAAAGGAGAGACCGATTTCAGCTTTACCTTCATTTACAAATGCGCCAAGGCTTGCGGCGTCGAGGTCGTTGATCTGCTTGAAGGACGAAGCACTACTCTTACCTCTTTTGCTATTACGCGCCGCGGAGAAGGTCTTAAGATACTCAAGCAGCACGGCGTTGAATATAATAATCTCGCTCCCAAGTTCAAGGACAAGCTCGCCGAGCCCTTCCTTGTTAAATTCCCCTATATTCCCGAGGAGCAGAACGCACCCATCAAGCTCAATTCGCATAACGGTCAGGAATTTGATGTTATCGTCAAGGGATCGCTCAAGGTCCAGGTCGGAAGCCACGTTGACATCCTGAACGAAGGCGACTCGATCTTCTACAACAGCTTGATTCCCCACGGTATGATCGCCGTAAGCGAAGGCGGATGCGAATTCCATGCGGTCGTTCTCAATCCGCAGGACGGACAGGTCAGCGAGGAATATCCCGAAGTCCCCTTCGTTGCCCCAAAGGCTCCCGAAAAAGAAGAAGCCTATACTTCGGTTGCCGATAACTTTGTCGAATCGTTTTATGATGAAAACGGCGTATTCAGCGGTATTTCATTCAAGAATGACGACAAATTCAACTTCGCCTTTGACTGCGTAGACGCGATCGCGGCGAAGGATCCCGATAAGCTGGCGATGCAGTGGGTCGCAAACGACAAGAGCGACCGCAGATTCACATTCGGGGATATGAAGAAATATTCCGCAAAGACCGCGAACTATTTCGAGTCTCTCGGCATCAAGAAGGGCGACACCGTCATGCTCGTTCTCAAGCGCCACTATCAGTTCTGGTTCTGTATGCTTGCGCTTCACAAGATCGGCGCGATCGCGATCCCCGCGACCAATCAGCTCGTCGAGCACGATTTCTCGTACAGATATAAGGCGGCAGGCGTCAAGGCGATCGTCTGCACCGCTGACGGTGAGGTTTCCACGGAAGCCGAGAAGGCAGCTGCAGAATTTCCCGGAATGCTCAAGATCCTTGTCGGAGGCAAGAAGGATGGCTGGAACGACTTCAACGTGGAAATGGAACGCTTCAGCACCCACTATTAC
>JAZSMP010000030.1:0-1819 GCA_045535915.1 Eubacteriales bacterium
GTCTGTATTTGTCACCGATTATCCGAAGGACATCAAGGCGTTCTATATGCGTCAGAACGACGACGGCAAGACCGTTGCGGCGGCGGATATGCTCGTTCCCGGCGTCGGAGAGCTCATTGGCGGTTCTCAGCGTGAGGAAAGACTCGACAAGCTCGAGGAGGCTATCACCCGCTTCGGACTCGCTCCCGAGGATTATTCCTGGTACTGCGATCTTCGCCGCTACGGCGGAACAAAGCACGCGGGCTACGGCCTCGGCTTTGAGCGTATGATTATGTACGTCACCGGAGTATCGAACATCCGTGACGTTGAGGCGTTCCCCAGAACCACCGGTAACGCAGATTTTTAATTGAAGTAAGCCGCAAACGGCTTACCGACCGCAATTTACTATCAGAAAGGAAGCCGTTATGCTTTACTCAGAAATGTCACAGCAGGAGCTTGAAGCTCTTGGCTCGAATTATATAGAACAGTACAAAAAAATCTGTGCAGAGGGACATCATCTCGATCTCTCGCGCGGAAAACCCGGACGCGCACAGCTCAATATGATGCAGGGAATGCTTTATTGCATCCATTCATCCGCCGATTGCCGTTCCGCGGATGGATTCGACTACCGTAACTACGGTCTTCTCGACGGCGTTCCCGAGGCGAAGAAGCTTTTTGCAGACCTTCTCGGTATTCCCGAGTCGCACATCATTGTTGCGGGCAACTCCTCGCTCAATATTATGTATGATACGATGGTCCGCTGTATGCTCTATGGTGTTGCGGGCGTCAAGAAGCCCTGGGCGAAGCTTGATAAGGTGAAATTCCTCTGTCCCTCGCCCGGATACGACCGCCACTTTGCGATCTGTCAGTCGCTCGGTATCGAAATGATCCCCGTTCCGCTTCATGAGGACGGACCCGATATGGATATGGTTGAGAAACTCGTCTCGGAGGACGAGACGATCAAGGGTATCTGGTGCTGTCCCAAATACTCGAATCCCGACGGTGTTACCTATTCCGACGAGGTCGTCCGCCGCTTTGCCGCGCTCAACCCCGCCGCACCCGATCTCAGAATTTTCTGGGACAATGCTTACGCGGTCCACGATCTTTACGATAAGGGCGACGTGCTTCTCGATATCTTCGAGGAGTGCCGCAAGACGGGCAACGAGGATATGGTATTTTACTTTGCATCGACCTCGAAGATCACATTCCCCGGCTCGGGCGTTGCGATCTTTGCCGCATCCGAGCATAACCTTGAGTTCATCAAGCCGATCATGAACGTTCAGACCATCGGCTTTGATAAGATCAACCAGATCCGTCACGTGCGCTATTTCGACGGTAACGCCGACAATATCCGCAGCCATATGCATGATCTCGCGGAGATCATCCGTCCCAAGTTCAAGATCGTTCTCTCGGCGCTCGAGAGGGACCTCAGCGGCACGGGAATCGCTCATTGGACCAATCCGAAGGGCGGCTACTTCATCAGCCTCTACCTTGAGAACGGCACCGCGAAGAGAACGTACGATCTCTGTCTTGGTGCGGGCGTACATCTCACCACCGCGGGCGCGACATATCCCTACGGAATCGACCCCAACGACTCGAACATCCGCATAGCTCCCACGTATCCCTCGAACGATGACCTTGAGGTCACGATGGATATCCTTACGCTATGCGCAAAGATCGCGGCGATAGAGAAGTTTATCGGACGTAAGCTTTGCGACTAAATATCAAAAAGACCGCTGAGGCGGTCTCAGGCTGCTGACAAACCCCTATTCTAAAAAACGATATGTCAAAGAGCACAAAACAGTCAAACAGCTGTGTTTGCACTTGCAAAGCGGGGTGC
>JAZSMP010000113.1:0-18975 GCA_045535915.1 Eubacteriales bacterium
TCTTCCTAAGAACGCTTGGCCTCCGACTTCCTATTAATTTAGTGCTTAGAGAGCAGCCTTTGCCTTCTCAACGAGAGCAGCAAAGCCAGCCTTATCGCTTACTGCGAGCTCTGCAAGCATCTTGCGGTTGAGCTCGATACCGGCCTTCTTGAGACCGTGCATAAAGGTGGAGTAGTTCATACCGTTGACCTTAGCCTCAGCCGAGATACGGGTGATCCAAAGGCGACGGAAATCTCTTTTCTTGAGCTTACGACCGATGAAAGCGTAGTTACCGCTCTTCATAACGGCCTGCTTAGCCATCTTAAAGTGCTTGCTCTTTGCACCCCAGTAGCCCTTAGCGGCCTTGAGGACTTTATTTCTTCTCTTGCGCGTCATCATCGCGCCCTTAATTCTTGCCATAATTCTTTCCTCCTAAATTCTTTCCGATATCCGTCTTACTTCTGGATAAGTGCGCGGATGTTCGCAGCCATCTTGCCGTTTACATACTCGCCGGTACGAAGATGTCTCTTTCTCTTCTGGTCCTTGAGACCGAGCTTATGACGGTGATGCGAGTGATTCATTTTGACCTTACCGTTTCCGGTTACCGAGAAACGCTTAGCAGAGGCCTTGTGTGTCTTAACTTTTCCCATTTTTGTATCTCCTGTTTAAATAAATTTCTTTTATTCGGCTTAGCCGAGGAAGCCGCACGCGCGGCAGGTTGACTTATTTTTTAATGGGGTTGACTATCATAGTCATGAGTCTGCCTTCGAGGTTCGGAGTCTTATCGACGGTACCCGACTCCTTGACAGCCTCGCGGAATCGCTCAAGGATCTCCTTGCCGATTTCCTGATGGCTCATCTCACGTCCGCGGAAGCGCAATACGACCTTAACCTTATTGCCTTCACCGAGGAAACGCAGAGCATGCTTGACTTTGGTTTCGAAGTCATGAGTGTCGATACGGCAGGAAAGCTGTACCTCCTTGACCTCGATGATATTCTGCTTTTTCTTTGCTTCCTTCTCTCTCTTTTCCTGCTCGTAGCGGTAGCGTCCGTAGTCAACGATACGACATACGGGAGGCTGTGCATTGGGGGAAATGAGGACAAGGTCAAGACCCTTGTCATATGCGGTGCGAAGGGCATTGTCCGAAGACATGATACCGATCTGTTCACCGTCGGGTCCGATAACTCGTACTTCCTTACACTTAATGGCTTCGTTTACGAGTAATTCTTTTGCAGCTATAACAGCTCACCTCCGAAATAAAAAATGACACGGAAGACTCCCCGTGCCGCACAAGATCACACTGCCCCCATAAAAGCAGTCTGAAATTATTAACACCTGCTCGCCTTTGCGGCAGGGTGAGAACGGAGGGTTCTTCTTTATTGCCGATAAATTATACCACACCTTCGCGCATTTGTCAATAGTTTTTTGAAATATTTTTTCAATTTTCAAATCTTTCCTCAAATTATAGTGTTTTTGCCCGCATATTCTGCAAAACGCTTGACAATCGCAACCGCCGAGTGATATAATTAAAATAATAAAAACGAAGGTGATCTCAAAAATGATCAAAAATCTCATATTCGATTTCGGTCAGGTGATGGTAAGTTTCAAGCGCAAGTACATGGTTGAGAGATTCGTCACCAACCCCGAAGATTCCGCGCTTTTGCAGAAGGTCGTGTTTGACAGACTTTACTGGGACAGACTCGACGAGGGAACTATAGAAGACGAGGAGGTCCTGCGTCTCGTATGCGAGCGTATTCCCGAAAGACTTCACTCCTCTGCCCGCGATATTTACTACAATTGGATATATAACATCCCCGAGATTGAAGGAATGACCGATCTCATCCGCGAGATGAAGGAACGATACGGCGTTAAAGTCTTTCTGCTTTCAAATATCAGCCGATATTTTGCATCTCACAGCACCGAGATAGAGTGTCTTCGCGACTTTGACGGATGCGTATTCTCTTCAACCTGCGGTTTTATCAAACCGAATCGGGAAATCTACGCGCACATATGCTTGAAATTTGGCATTCTTCCCAGAGAATCCGTCTTTATTGACGACAGACTCGTAAATATCGAAGGCGCGGAAAACTTCGGAATCAAAGGCTACCTTTTTGACGGCAGCGCCTCCCGTCTGAAAGAATATCTGATCAAATTATTATCCGAAAACAAAGGAGAACAACAAATGAAAAGAAGCGAAATGAAGATCGGCTCTTCGAGCTGTTTTACAGGAAGTCTTACCGAGGAAAAGCTTGCTCCTCTTGCCAAAGCGGGACTCGATTACCTCGAATACACCGGAAATTACATTTTTTACATGAGAACCACTAATTTTCCCGAGAATGCGGAAAAGATCCTCGAAACCGTCCGAAAAAGCGGCCTTGAGCCCTGGTCCTTCCATCTTCCCTTCTCGCGCGACAAGCTCGACATTTCGAATATGGACAAAGAGCTCCGCGCAATCACGCTTTACACACACCGTACCCTTATCGCCGCAGCCGCACGTGCGGGAGCGAAGGTCATAGTTCTTCACCCCTCCTCCGAGCCGATGGCTGAAGAGGCGCGTCCCGAAAGAATGCGCCTGGCTCGCGAAGCTATCATTGAGCTTGCCGAGGTTGCAAAGGAAAACGGAGTAAAACTCGCTGTCGAAAATCTTCCCAGAACGTGTCTGACCAGAACTTCGGACGAAATGATTGCCCTTGTTAAAGACACAGGCGCGGGAGTGATCTTTGACACCAACCACAACCTGATCGAAGACAATGTCGATTACATCAACAACGTAGCAGATGCGGGTCTCGAGCTTCTTTCCGTACACATTTCCGACTACTACCGCGACGAAAACGGCGTTCTCGACGAAAGACATACTCTCCCCGGCACCGGTATTAATAAATGGAACGATATCGTCGACACTCTCGTTGCCCGCGGATACGAAGGTCCTCTCATGTACGAAGTTCCCGCCAAGGCCAAGAACCGCGCCGAGGATGATCCGATCACGCCCGAAGAACTTACTCAGAATATGAGAGACTTGAGGGATGGGAAGATAAAGTAAGTGCAAGGCGCAAAGTGAAGTTTTGCGGCTTTGACGGTTTTCCACAGGAAAACGGCGGTGTTCAGCCGCCGAGACAGAGTCGACATTTGCCCGAGGCAAATACTTCCTCTCGTTGCTCGGAAATTATTTATCTAATAATTTTGTTTATACTTTGATATCTTTTTGCTTTGTGCTAATCTTGCATTTTGCTAAAAAAATCGAGATGCTTTGAAGTTTGATCTTCATTACATCTCGATTTTTCTATTTGGTTGTTATAGTATTATCGCTAACAAAGAATTATTAAGACTGAATAGAATTATTGAAGTCCGCTTTTCGAACAAAGTGAGAAATGTCCACAACTCTGCATTCTGCATTCTTAACTCCAAACTCTTATTTATCCCAGTTTTCCGATATCGGTATTGAACGCTGCAATCTGCTTATTGATCGCGCGGCTCTGGCTCGACCATGTTGAGGCGAGTGAGTTTGTCGAATAACCGTTCCAGAGTGCAGAGGTTATGTCGATGCCAAACACTTCGGAAATATCATAACAGATCGTGGATTTAATGAGATCAAGCATAGTTGTGTCATAAGGATCGTTGATGCGTCTGGTCTTGATTGTGATATCATAGTAAGCGGGCATTACAGTACGGCTCGATTCGTATGCCCAATAATCCATCACATTGGTGATCATACCGTAATCAAGCGACGTGGAGTTGGGAATTCCCCAGATATTCGAAAGTTTATCCATCTTATGATAATAAGATTCCTGATCGGCAGAATATTTCGGGTTGGGCGCAATACCGTATCCGTCGCCCGTCATTTCGCTCATCTGATAGGAAACGCCCATATTTGCCTGAACAAAGAGGAAGTGACCCTGAGCAAAGAGATTTCTGCAGTAGTTGTACTTATTACCGAACTCGGAAACGTCCTCGCCGTTCGATGCATCGGAATATGTAAGGCACGCCTGACCATTGAACACCTCGGAAAGATCGCTGAATATTTTGTCGATCTTTCCGATATCTATATCTATCGTAAGTTCGTCAACCTCGTTAACGGACGAGAATTTTATACCGCATCCGACAAGCATATGGATCGCATTTCCGTTCGAGGCGCCGGTCTCCATCAGAAGTCCGTAGACGTCCGCACCCGTTCTGATGCTGTCGCCGTCATCGGCGTATACCGAGTCAACGAGTGTGAGGAAGTTTTCAAGAGTCCAGTTGTCTTCCTGGATATAAGTATGAGGGGTGGTCAGCTGATAATCCTTGATCAGATTTTTATTGAAAAAGAAGAAACGCGCGCCGGCAAGGTTGCTGACACTTGTGTCGTTAGCCATAATGAAAAGCTTGCCGCCGATCTCATAGTCACGGGCACAGTTCGCATCCCACCAAGGATTCGAGTAATCAATACCAAGATCGTTGAAATCATAAAGATATCCGCTCATTGCAAGTTCTGCAAGGCTGTTTCGCTGATTGAGAATAACGTCAAATTCGAGCATACCCGAATCAACGCCGTTGCGAACGCTTGTGGATATCTGATCCGATACCATCTGCTCGATGACTATACCGTACTTTTCTTCGGTATTAACGTTTCTGGTGTATACCGCGGATGTCATAACGTCGGAAGGCTCTTCTGTTCCGATATAAAAAGCGGGGTAAGACGAAGCCGTGGGACTGCGGGAAATTACGGTAAATGTCTCATTGGAATAATTCACTTCGGGGAAAACGGGAGTTGTGTCCTCCCCTGTCTCTTCCGCAGAAGGATCGGTTTCCGCTTGAGAAGGAGCTGCGGTTGTCTGCGCTTCATTGTCACCTGTTGTATCCGAGCAAGATACAAGCGTAAAAGACATAAAGATCATAAGGCATGCCAAAATCAATGCAGCCGTTCTGAATTTTTTCATGTGATATCCGCCTTTCATATTATGTATTTAGACAATTACAATTGATAATATAATTATACATTACAAAAGACAAAATGTCAATATATTTTTAATTTTTATTTTATATTTTTGTAACCACTTTTTCTGCAAACCGAAAAACTGCATAAAAAAAGCAACAACGGTGACGATTCCCCGCGTCAAAAGATACCATAAGCTTGATACTCCGCAGAAAAAAGTGACCGTTGTGCATTCGAGGCCGCGACGCTATTGCATTGCGTACCGACATTATACTACATTTTCAGCAAAAAGTAAATGTCAAAATTGACGAATATTGAGATGAATTTTCGTGCAAAAGCTACAAAGTAGAAAAATCGAGGCAAAATACGCCGATTTTTTGTGCATTTTTACAACGACAGACTATCACCGATGTCGTTGTTGACTTCTGAGCATTCCACAAGGAAAGAATCTGCGTGCCGAATTTTCACTTTTTTCAATATTTATTTTATTAAAGTATAGATTTTTTTGAAATTTTATGCTATAATAATATAATAAATATAATTGCGTATTTTGCGCACACGGAGATTTGACGCTTTTGTGCATATTTCCGACACGGTGCGCCCCTGAAAGGATACAAAATGTCACAATACATAGAAAAGATCGAAAAGCTCATGCTCCCCGTAATACCGCTCGGCGATGCGGTGGCTTTTCCTCCCTTCCCGATAGATTTTGAATCGGACAATGAAAACATCGCGCCTGCAATTGATGCGGCGTCCGTGACCGGTATGCTCGTTTTCCTTGTTGCCGATGACCCCGATTCCGCCGATGCCTCCTACCCCGACAATCTCTGCCGCGTCGGTACTGTCGCAAAGATCAGACAGAGCATCAAGAACGATGACGGCGGATTCCACCTGCTCTGCGAATGCCGCGCAAGAGCCAATGCAGTTGAATACCGCAAGATCGGCAAAGCCGTAACCGCTTCTCTTATCTGCAAGGAAATTTCGCTTGCCGATAACGGGGGCTTGCGCGGAGAGGCGTATTGCCGCGAGCTCCGTGCAGCTCTCGAAGAAATGCTAGCCTTTGTCGGCAAGGCATCGAGCGCGATCCGCACCGAGGCTGCAAAGATCGACGATCCCGCGCTCCTCAGCGATTTTATAGCATCCGCTGTTCTCGTCCGCACTTCCGACAAGCAGGCTGTACTCAGCGAATACGATCCCTTTGACCGCTGTGCTCTCCTCGTTCATATATTGAAAGAAGAATGCGATCTTATGCGCTACGAGCACGAGATCCAGGAAAAGGCGCGCGGACGCATTGTTCAGGGTCAGCGTGAATATTACCTCCGCGAACAGCTCAAGATCATTGAAGACGAGCTCGGAATGAATGACAGTGATCCCGACGACTGCACTCAGAAGATTCGCCGGGCAGACCTTCCCGATGAAGTCCGCGAGAAGCTCTATAAAGAAAACGACAGACTCTCGAAGACTCCCTTCGGCTCTGCCGAAGCGGCTGTTCTCAGGAATTATATCGAAACTGTGCTTGAACTCCCCTGGAACAAGCGCACAAACGACCGCGTAAACGTTGCGGCGGCAAAGAAAATCCTTGATGCCGATCACGACGGACTCAAAAAGGTCAAAGAGCGAATCCTTGAATACCTCGCGGTTAAGCAGCTCTCCCCCGAACTCAAGAATCAGATCATCTGCCTTGTCGGCCCTCCCGGCACGGGTAAGACATCCATCGCGGCTTCTATTGCAAACGCTATGAACCGCAAATATATCCGTGTTTCTCTCGGCGGCATCCATGACGAATCGGATATCCGCGGACACAGAAAGACATACGTTGCCTCAATGCCCGGACGCATCATGGCGGCTATGGAAAAGGTAGGAGTCAAGAATCCCCTCATGCTTCTCGACGAGATCGACAAGCTGACCTCGGATTCCCGCGGAGATCCTGCATCGGCACTCCTCGAGGTTCTCGACCCCGAGCAGAACAAGACCTTCCGCGACCACTTCATTGAGCTTGATTTTGACCTTTCGGAATGTCTCTTTATCACCACCGCAAACACTCTCGATACGATTCCGCGTCCCCTTCTCGACCGTATGGAGGTCATCGAGCTTTCAAGCTACACGCGCCGCGAAAAGCTTTCAATAGCGCGCAACCATCTGCTTCCAAAGCAGTCGAAGAGACACGGGCTCGACGGCAGAAAATTCAGGATGACCGACGAAGCTCTCTATGAGATCATTGACTGCTACACCCGCGAGGCAGGTGTCCGTAATCTCGAACGCACTATTGCGGAGCTTTGCCGCAAGGCGGCGAAGAAGCTCGTCGAATCCGAAGGTACAATCAAGCGTATCACGATCGATAAATCCGATATCGTCTCCTATCTCGGAGGCAGAAAGATCCTCCCCGAGCTTTCGGCTAAGGATGATCTCGTCGGAGTCGTCAACGGTCTTGCGTACACCGAGGTCGGCGGAGACCTTCTCAAGATCGAGGTAGCCGTCCTTGAAGGTACCGGAAAGCTCGAGCTTACCGGCTCTCTCGGCGACGTTATGAAGGAGTCGGCTAAGGCGGCTCTAACTTACATCCGCTCCGTCGCTTCGGATTTCGGTATTCCCACAGATTTCTATAAGACCAAGGATATACATATCCACGTGCCGGAGGGTGCAGTTCCGAAGGACGGTCCTTCCGCGGGCGTTACCATGACCACCGCGCTCTGCTCGGCTCTTTCGGGCATTCCGGTGCGCCACGACGTGGCTATGACGGGTGAGGTCACCCTCACGGGCAGAGTTCTTGCCATCGGCGGACTCCGCGAGAAGACTATGGCAGCTTATTCCGCAGGCATCAAGACGGTCCTCATCCCCGCAGACAACGAAGTGAACCTCGAAGAGGTTGATGAAGAAGTCCGCGCAAATATCAGATTTATCACATGCCGTACCGCCTCAGACGTTCTCTCCAATGCGCTTGTAAGTTATCCCGCAGCCGACGTCTTCGCCGAAAACGAAAAGGCAGAAGACGGATTTGAGAGCGGAATCGGCGTCATTATCAAAGGTCCCACGTCGGGAATTCCCGCTATAAGAGGAAAGAAACATGGCAATTAATATTCAGAATTCAAACCTTGAGATCACGGCGGGCAGGATCGATCAGTTCCCGAGCCGCGCGATCCCTCAGATCGTTTTCTCGGGCAGATCGAATGTAGGCAAAAGCTCGCTGATAAACACCATGCTCGGCAGAAAATCGCTTGCACGCGTCAGCTCTGCACCCGGAAAAACGATCACGGTGAACTTCTATAACGTAGACAACAAGATCATGCTCGTTGACCTCCCCGGCTACGGATTTGCAAAGCGTCCCGAGCACGAGCGCAAGCGCCGGTCGGCTTTAACCGACGGATTCTTTACCAACAACCCGAACTTTGACCGCCTTAAGCTCGCAGTTCAGCTTGTTGACCTCGAAGTCGGTCCGACCGCCGACGACCTTATGATGATCAACTATCTTGCAGAGATGGAGATCCCATTCGTTATAGTTGCATCTAAAGCTGACAAACCCAACAAGACAAACCGCGCGAAGGCTCTTGAGCTTCTCGAAAACCACGAGGCCATCCCCGAGGGGACACCGATCATCCCCTTCTCGGCAAAATCGGGAGAGGGCAAGGAACAGCTCTGGAAGGTCTTCTTTGCGGCAACCTCACAAAAATAAAAATGTTCAGATATCTTATTTCTTACGGAATCGACGGTATTCAGTCGTACCTTATCTACCTTGTTCTTACTCTGCCGATAATCCTCTTTTCGCTTACGATCCATGAATGCGCGCATGGCTATATTGCCATGAAGCTTGGCGACCGCACGGCTTACAATCTCGGCAGACTCACGCTCAATCCGATAAAGCATCTTGATCCCATCGGATTCATTTGTATGCTCGTATTCGGCTACGGTTGGGCAAAGCCCGTGCCGATCGTGACGAGAAATTTCAAAAATCCTCGCCGCGGCATGGCGCTCTCCGCGATCGCGGGACCGATAAGCAATCTGCTTCTCGCTCTCGTTTTCGTAATCCTGCATAATCTCTCGGCTTTTCTGTTCAATCTGACCTTCGCAAACGGAGTTTTGGTCAGCGAACGTGCGTTTATCATCGCTGAGCTCGTCATGATCTTCTTCTCGATCGGCGCACAGCTCAACGTGTATCTCGCCGTCTTCAACCTTCTCCCCGTACCTCCCTTTGACGGCTCGAGATTCTTCTACGTTTTTCTGCCGGTAAAATGGTATTTCAAGGTCATGCAGTACGAGAGATATATCATGATCGGCATACTTGTGCTCTTCTACTTCGGCATTCTTTCGGTTCCGCTCGATTTCATCTCGAACGGAATACTTAAGGGCATGTATTGGCTGATAGGACTTATACCGATCTTTTAAAACGACTTACCTCTAAGAGGAAATTATGGAAGAAAAAATCACATATAAGCTGGAGAAATTCGAAGGACCTCTCGATCTTCTCTTAGCGCTTATAAAAAAGAATAAAATGCAGATCGAGGATATTCCGATAGCCATAATCTGCGAGCAATACGTTGACTATATTGCGAAAGCGCAGAAGCTCGACATGGAGCTTGCGGTCGAATTCCTCGTTATGGCAAGCGACCTGATGCTCATCAAGAGCAAGATGCTCCTTCCCCGTGAGGAAAACGAGGAAGAGGAAGACCCCCGCGCAAAGCTTGCCGACGCCCTTGCCAGACTTGAAGCGGCAAAAAGCGTTGCTGTTGAACTCGGAAAGAGATACATGCAGTACAGCGGACGTATGGCAAAGGATTCGGAGGATATTTCTCCCGATAAGACCTACGTTAAGGATTATGAGGCTTCAGTGCTCGTCCCCGCTATGCGCCGTATTCTTGCCGAATACCGCGACACCGAGGCGATCTCTACGGGACTTGTCCGCCCTATCGTTGCGCGCCCCATCGTTCCCGTACGAATCAAGATCATGGGCATTATGAGGCACTTCAAAACTATTGATACCACGCCCTCTCTCGGCGATCTTCTTGACGATGCGGATTCGCGGCCCGAGCTTGTTGCCATCTTTATCGGCGTTCTTGAGCTGATAAGAATGAGGCGTCTGCTCCTTGTTGAAGAAGCCGACGAGTTCGGAAACCTGCGCGGTATCTCAACAAGGTTCAAGGCTAATCCCGAGTTCGGCACAGAGCTGCCCGACGACATCGAGATCGACGGCTATAACGAATAATATATAAAGGTAATAAAATGGAACAGGAAAATAAACTTTCGGAAATTCGCAAGATAGAGGGCGCGCTTGAGGCAATACTCTTTGCGGCGGGACATCCCGTAAGCTACGACAAGATAGGCGAGGCACTTGAACTCACTCCCGGAGACGCCAAAAGGATCGCCGAGCATCTTGCGGAAAAATACAATTCAAACACTGACGGCGGCATTATAATGCTCCTCTTCCCCGATACCTGCCAGCTTTGCTCGCGTGAGGATTATATCCCTTACGTCCGCATAGCTCTCGGTATCCGCAGAGGCGGTAATCTCTCAAATTCGGCTCTTGAGGTGCTCGCCATCGTCGCATACAACCAACCCGTGACCCGTTCCTTCATCGACACCGTCCGCGGAGTTGATTCGGCTTACGCTGTCGGTTCTCTTATTGACAAGGAGCTGATCGAGCCCTGCGGTAGACTTGATGCTCCCGGCAGACCTACTCTGCTCGCAACTACAGAAAAGTTCCTTCGCGTATTCGGACTCAATGATCTCGGCGACCTTCCCGAGGGAGGTGCGCTCCGCGGAGCTGCAGACGCTCTTATTGAAGCAGAAGAAGAAAACGAACAGCTCTCTATCGAAGAAGCCGATCTCACCGAAGAAGCTCCATCCGAAGAGGAAGAGACCGAAGAACTCTACACTCCTGACGAAACCGACGATTAATTCATTCAATAAACTTTAACGGAAGGCAGGTGATCCATCTGATTGCGCTATACATTATCGGCGGCATTTTGCTCTTCTTCGCGTTTATCGCATCTCTGCGCGCCGAAGTTTTAATTGCATATTCGGATGATCTTGCCTTGACGATACGGGTACTCGGTATACCGATCAAGATACTTCCGAAAAAGAAGGCAAAAGTAAAAATCTCCGCCTACTCGCGCAAAAACCGTGCAAAATACGAAGCGGCTGAAAAGGAAAAAGCTCTCAAAAAAGCTAAAAAGAAAGCCGAAAAGAAGAAAAAGAAAGAAGCGGCAAAAGCAAAGAAAAAAGCCGACAAGGCTGCGGGTAAGCTGAAGCCTAAGAAGCCGATCGGTGACATCATCAACATGATAAAGGATCTTGTTGCCGTTGCGGTACTGCGTTTTGCCAAGCATCTTCGCATCCGCGTTGCAAGGCTTCATATTGCAGTCGGCACGGGCGACGCGGCATCAACCGCGATTCTATACGGTGCTATCGCCCCCGCAGTCGCATGCATTGCGGCATATCTTGACTCGACCTCGACTCTGCGCCATCCCGCAAAGTCGGACGTTGATATCCACGCAGACTACCTCTCGGAAAAGATGCAGATAGACGTTGAGATCGGATTTTCGATCTGCGTCTGGCAGCTCTTTGACATTCTCTTCCGCACGGGCTTCAGGCTCGTAAAACACTTGTAAAATAATTATTTGATATATGAAAGGATCCAAAGCTATGGCAAACGAAAACAAGCTTCAGGAAATCATTGCCGCGTCTCTCGAAAATATCCGTTCGATGGTTGACGCAAACACCGTTATCGGTGATCCCATCAACACTCCTCAGGGTACCACCATCATCCCCGTATCCAAGGTATCTCTCGGTTTCGCTTCGGGCGGTCTTGACTATGCGGGAAAGAGTGAGGAAGCTGTCCGTGCACGCATCCAGAATTTCGGAGGCGGCGGAGGAACCGGCCTTTCCGTTGTTCCCGTAGGATTCCTCGTAGTATCCCCCGACGGAGCCGTTGACATGATCAACGTAGGTATGGAATACAAGAGCGGCCCCATCGAGCAGGTTGCCGACGTTGTTGAGCGCGCTCCCGAGATCATCGCAAAGATCAAGGCTTTCTTTGCCAAGGACGCTGAGCCCGAGGCAGATACCGAGGAAGAAAACGCTTAATCGGTATATATCATGTCCGCCCGAAATATAATTTTCATAGAATTATATTTTGAGGTGGAAAATGAACATCCCGCGCAAGCTTTTAGCACTCATCCTTTGCACTCTGACGATATTGCCGATGCGAGCACTCCCCGTGTCGGGAGAAGAAGAGTATATTGCCGCAGATACCTCTCTGCCGACGGTGCCGCTTGATATAGCGACCGCGGCGGGGTCTGCGGTGCTTCTTGATGCAAGCGGATCGGAAGTACGTACTCTTTGGGAGCAGAATGCCGATAAACGGCGCGGTCCCGCGAGCACGACAAAGATAATGACGGCCCTCGTCGCCGCCGAGAAGATGCCGCTTTCAACAAAAGTGACAATTCCTAAGGAAGCCGTAGGTATTGAAGGCTCGTCCGTCTATTTGACCGAAGGCGAGGTCTTCACACTTGAAGAGCTTCTCTGCTGTACCCTTCTCGAGTCTGCAAACGACGCCGCAACCGCAGTTGCTATTGCGGTTGGAGGCAGTGTTGAGGAATTTGCCGCGCTGATGAATGAAAAATGCGCAGAGCTCGGCCTTACCGACACTCATTTCACGAACCCACACGGCCTTGACCACGAGGAGCATTACACCACAGCACGTGAGCTCGGCATCATTGCCGCGGCGGCGCTTGAAAACGAAGCTCTCAAAAAGATATTCTCTACATATAAAATGACGGTATCAGCACCCGACGGCGGAGTGCGCCTGCTTATCAACCACAATCGGCTTCTCAAGTCGATTGACGGCTGTATCGGTGTCAAGACGGGGTACACCAAGTCAAACGGACGCTGTCTTGTTTCGGCGGCTGAAAGAGACGGTCTGCGCCTGATAGCTGTCACGCTTGACGACGGAAACGACTGGCACGATCATACTCTCATGCTTGAGGCGGGATTTGAAGCCTACGAGCGCGTCGAGCTATTCGGATATACCAATATCGTTCTCCCCGAAATTACGGTGGTGGGTGGAGAGCAGACGCGTCTGAGAACGGCTTTGACCGAAAAAGTCTACGCTACGCTTCCGAAAAGCAGCGCAAGAATAGAATGCAAGATCGAGTGCATTCCTTCTCTTTCCGCGCCGATATCGAGATGCACGGACGCGGGTGAGATCATCTTCCTTTCAAACGGAAAGGAAATTGCGCGAACCCGGCTCGTTACCGCCTATTCGGCGGCAAAGAAAAAAGAAAAAGGATTTTGGGAAAAGATCTTCGGATAACTCCCATATAATAAAATGGAAAAGATCAGACTTCAAAAATATTTTACCGACTGCGGTGTGCTTTCGCGCCGTGCCGCAGAGCGCGAGATCGAGGCAGGTCACGTCAAGGTGGGCGGCAAGATCGCGCAGATCGGCGACAAGGTGACCCCCGGCGTTGATAAGGTCGTCTGGAACGGCAGAGGCATCGTATTCAAAGACCGCGTTGCCAAGCGTGTCATCGCGCTCAACAAGCCGCGCGGATACGTTTGCACAGCCTCCGACGAAAAGGGGCGCAAGGTCGTCACCGAGCTCGTTGAAGATGCAGGCGGCAGGCTCTATCCTATCGGCAGACTTGACATGCAGTCCGAAGGTCTCCTTCTCATGACCGATGACGGCGAATTTGCAAATCTCATGATGCACCCCCGTCACCATATTCCCAAGGAGTACAAGGTCAGCGTCAAGGGCAACGTTGACGATAAGGCGCTTGAAATTCTCCGTTCCGCTCTCGTTATCGACGGCTACAAGATCACACCCGCAGAGGTCGAGATCATTGACACGCAAAAGGACGGCGCGCGCCTCTCATTCGTCATCTTCGAGGGCAGAAACAGACAGATCCGCAAGATGTGCGAGGCTGCGGGACTTTTGGTTACCCGTCTGCGCCGTATCAAGATCGGTCCCATTTCTGTCAATGGCATCGCCCCCGGCACATGGAGACGTCTCCGCGACGATGAGGTAGCTTGGCTTCGCAGAATGGCAAAACTTAAGCCGGAGAAGGTTATGCCTGAAATAGATGAGTGATAAAAAAGAAGCTGATCGCGATCAGCTTCTTTTTTATCACTACATATTCCGCCAAAATTCGCCTTGTACCACTATATTTTGCGTTTTGGATGGTATTTTATGGTAATTATGCACAAATCCGACGGCAAATTTTTGTGCAACCTTTTTCTCTTTCCCTATTGCAAAATTTGGGGATTTATGGTAAAATATTACTGTAAAAAATATCCAGTTGGAGGAATAGCAAATATGGAAAAGAATATCAAGATACTTATAGCCGATGAGAACGAAAACGAGAGAAGAAGACTTGCCGACGGACTTCGCCGTTCGGGATTTCACCGTGTTGAGGAGGCGGCAAACGGTGAGGACGTCATCTCGCGCATTTCGGGCAGCAATTACGACATTGTAGTTGCAGACGTTTGGCTTTCAAAGCTCGACGGCATCGGCGTGCTCAGACAAAGCCGCGCGATCGACTTTGGTGCGGCCCTCCCGCCTCTCTTCATAATCACATCGTCGGTGTCGAATCAGAACATTTTTCTTGACGCAATGAACGCGGGTGCCGCGCTCTGTCTCCTGAAGCCAATCGATCCACTGAGTCTTGCCGAACATCTTCTCAGTCTCAGCCGCGAGCGTTCGTCCCGTGAGGACAGATCACAGGACATAGAAACGCAGGTAACGAAGATCATACATCAGATCGGCGTCCCCGCTCATATCAAGGGATATCAGTATCTGCGCACGGCGATTCTTCTGACTATTCGTGACAGCGACGTCATCAATTCGGTAACGAAGGTTCTCTACCCCACTGTAGCGAAAAAGTATCAGACAACAACATCCCGCGTTGAGCGTGCGATCCGACATGCTATTGAGGTCGCGTGGGACCGCGGAGACGTTGAGACGCTCAACTCCTATTTCGGATACACCATCCAGAATGACCGCGGCAAGCCGACGAATTCCGAATTCATCGCCATGATAGCGGATAATCTGAGATTGAAGTATAAACTATATAAATAAGTTCCTTTTTAACACAAAAACTCCGCACGCGGCGGAGTTTTTGTGTTATTATCTTTTCTTCTTTCTCTTCTTCTCCACAAGCTCATCGAGGTCTTCGACTGTTGTGTCGGGAATCTCTTCTCTGCCGCCGGAGTAGCGTGCGGAGGTATAAGTGGAGAAAAGAGTGTGTTCGAGTTCTTCGCGGGCAAGGTCGCGCTCCATTTTCGAGGGAGTATATTTCGGTGCGACGCGGTATCCCTCGCGTATCTTTCCGAACATAAATTCGGTGAAGATGAAACGTACGCGGGTCGCGTTGTCGGCATCGTTCCAGGGGTGCGGATTCTTCATTTTGTTGCGACGGCGTCCTCTGCCCGCTCGCTCCTTGAAGATAAATTCGCGTTCGTCCTCGCCCTTGACGCGCTTACGTTCAAGTCCGAGCTTCTTTGCGACTTTACCGATCAGCTTTCCGAGATACCTTGAAATCGCTTTGGATATCGCGGACGCGAGCTTTGCCATCTTCTCGCGCATTTTGCGGTCGAACATCTTACGAAGCGACTTGACTCCGAGCCAGAGTCCTCCGCCGAACATTATGAGCGCAACTCCCTGCAACAGGTAATTGCCGATCGACATTGTAAAGATGACGGCGCCGTAGAACACGGAAAAGACATACAGAACGGTAAGGGTAACTCTTATCGGAGAAAAACCGCGCGATTCTTTTATTGAGGTTACAAGATCTTTAAGTTTATTCATTCTCTGCCTCCTCGCTGAAAAAAAGCTCGGGAAGCGAGAAAACGCGCACTCCGTTACCCCTTCTTTCAAGTTCAAACGCGCGGGCATCGGTCTCGGGAGTCTGACAGAGCACGAAAATAAGTATCTCGGCGCTGTTCTCACCCGTCTCGAGAAGTTCATCGAGAAGCGCTGGGAAGGATCCGCCGTCCGCGGCGCGCATTGAAGCCATGGTCTTGAAGATATCAAGCATATGCGCCTCACCGCCTGCAAGCGGAAATCTTTCGATCATCGAGCCGTCCTGACGCTTGCAATTTGCAAAAAATCCTACGCTGTAGCCGCCGTAAACGGCATTTCGTATGATATAAGCCGAGTAGGAAAGCGCGAACTCGGTAAGTCTTTCGTATTCCTCGCCGTCGATGCCGCAGTCACGCTCGAGGTGATAATCCATAAAAACGGCAAGGCGGCGTGCGGCGCAGAAATCGCGGTCGTTGACCATCAGCGGTGTTGAGCTTCTGCGTGAGCCGAGCCAGGTCTTTGCACTCGCTTTGAAATTGATCTGCGAAACGGGATCGCCGAAACGGTAATCACGCACTCCCGAGATCGAAAATGGATCGGCAAAAAGCTGACGGAGCGCGCGTTCCTCACCCTGCATCATACTGACTGCGGGTAGCGCGGGATCGATCTCAAAGGGCTTGGGGTAAACGTATATCTCGGCGGGGCACTCGAAGACCTCCTCGCCGAGTTTTTTTCTTACGACCGCGCTCTGAAGTCGGTAATGCCCTCTCTTGAGACAGGTCAGCTTATGACGGCGGCGTATGCGCATATAGGGCCAGAGGTTGAAGCGGCTGATAAAGTATTGCATACCGTCCTTTTTCGGCGGCTCGAAGCCCTGAAGTCGGAGCTCGTTATAGAGGTAAGCCTCGATATCGACCGCCAAGAGCGGGAAGAATCCGTTATTGACAACGGTTTCGATCAGCTCGACCTCGTCGCCCGCGTAAACGCCTTTTTCGGTAAATTCTCGCGAATAGGTAATATTGTGAAGATTATTTTCACGGATGCGCAAATAAATCTTACGCAATATCAGAAAAATGACGACTGCAACGAAGACCCAGAAAAAGTACGGAAACACCGGAGATACGACAAATCGCGCTATTGCTTCGACGACCTCATAAAACAAATAGATGATAATTCCGAAAAATTGTTTCATCAGAGACTTTCAAAAACGGCTTCGGTGGGTACGCGAGTGGATTTGAGAATATTATCAACGATCTCACCGACGGCGTTCTTTCTGATCCTCGCCGCCGATTCAAGCATGATACGGTGCTCAAGCACGGGATGAGCGGCGCGCTGAATATCGTCGGGTATGACGTATCCTCTGCCCGCTATAGCGGCGTATCCCTTTGCGGCACGCATCAGCGCGAGTGCGCCACGCGGGCTGACGCCGAGAACGACGTGCGGATAGGAGCGGGTCGCTTCGACTATGTAGGAGATGTATTCCATAAGCTCGGGGCAGATATAGACCTCGGGGAGGATCTTCATCGCCTCGCAGAGTTCTTCTTCGCTGACAACGGCTTCAAGGCTGTCAAGCGGACTTGCCTTGTCGAATCGCGCAAGTATGCCGACGTTTTCCGAATGAGAGGGATATTCCATTCTGCCTTTCATAAGGAAACGGTCGAGCTGTGCCTCGGGAAGCGGGAAGGTTCCGAGTGTCTCAACGGGGTTCTGCGTTGCAATAACCATAAAAGGCTCGGAAAGACCGTAAGTCTTGCCGTCGATGGTCGCCTGACGCTCCTCCATACACTCGAGAAGTCCCGACTGAGTCTTAGGCGTCGCGCGGTTGATCTCGTCCGCGAGCAGGATATTGGTAAAGACAGGACCGGGCACAAATTCAAATTCGGACGATTTCATATTGAAAAAGTTGATACCCGTGATATCCGAGGGGAGAAGGTCGGGGGTGAACTGAATGCGCTTGAAATCGCAACCGACGCTTGCGGCGAGCGACTTTATCAGCATAGTCTTTCCCGTGCCGGGGACGTCCTCGAGAAGAACGTGACCGCCCGCCAAGAGCGCAACGCAGATCATGTCGATCGTGTTGTCCTTACCCACGATGACCTTTCCAATATTGTCTTTGATTCGGTTATATACGCTTGTAATGAGTTCGATATTAGGCATTTTATCCTCCGTTTATTTGGTGATCTGTACCGCGCCTGCAAGGGCACGTGCGCTTAATTCGGCAAGAGCCTCGGCTCTTTTATCTCCAATGACAGAATGAACACGCATGATCTTTTCGTGTGCGCGCTTTTCGTCAGCTGCAAAATTTGTTGCAAGTCCCGCTATATGTCCCTGATCTATCCATTCGAGAAGCTGTCTTCTTCTGAAAATGTTCGGGATATTGACAAGACTTTCAATATCTATGATTCCGCGGTAGCCGAGCTTGAAAAGATTCTCGGCATAAAAGTGGGGACAGCGGTCGATATGGGCGATTAGAACCTCGTAGTCAGCCATTTTGATGGCGTAAAGCGTATCGAGAAGAGCGGTTTCCCAAGCACCTTCGGGCATAACTGCGATGACGGTGCGAGTGCCCATTACGGCAAGATCGCCGATCCCCGAAATGTATTTGAGTCTTTCATCGATGTAAACCTCACTTCCGAGATAGAGCACGGGGCTTCTCTTCGGCATGTGATCCAAGAGGTTCATAAGTACGGTGTTTCTGAGTTGGGCGAATTCGCCGACGCTCATTTTCGCGGGATAATAGCGAGGTGTCAGCAATGCCGCACCGAGACCCGACGAATATAAGATTTTTATTCTCTCCGCGCAGGCTTCGATATCGCGTGAGCCGCTCACAAAGCCCGGAAGGAGATTTGCGCCGAGATCGATCAGCATTTCTCATTCTCTCTTTCGTAAGTATAATACTATAATTATGTACTATTTTTTTAATTTTGTCAAGTCTTTTTGAAAAAATACTTGTACGGACGGCAAAAGAGTGGTATAATTATTGTATTAAAACTCAAAGGACAACCGAAATGAAACATATACTTCTTATAACCACAGGCGGAACCATCGCATCTGCGGCGGGGGCGGACGGACTTGTCCCCACCGTTTCGGGCGAGCGTCTGCTCGAGCATATTCCAGAGGTCGGCACGGTCTGCGATATCAGCGTGACTGCGCTCTTCAACCTTGACAGCACAAATATGCGCCCCGAATACTGGCTGAAGTTGGCGGGAAAGATCCGCGAAGAATATTTCAACTACGACGGGTTCGTCATCACACACGGCACCGACACGATGGCGTATGCCGCGTCTATGCT
>JAZSMP010000303.1:0-4480 GCA_045535915.1 Eubacteriales bacterium
TCCTCGGTGAGAGCCATCGGCTTTTCGCTCTGAACGTGGTAGCCGCGCTCGAGCATCTTGATGGCGTATTCGCAATGCAGAGGAGTGGGAAGACAGATGTCGATGAGGTCGATCTGTTCATTCGCGAGCATCTCTTCAAGGTCTGTGTAGGTGCGGAAATCACCGCCAAGGCCCGCTTCGCCCGTATCGATATTGATCTTGACACGGCGCTCGAACGCCTTCGGGTCGATATCGCATATAGCGACAAGCTTCACGGGAATACCGCGTTTTTCAAGTGAGAGGTAAGAGTTTTTATGAGACTGGGCGATACCGCCGAAGCCGATCATTGCAGCACGGATCATATTTTTTCCTCCGATTATATATTATTACAATAAGTATAGCACGATTTTGCCAAATAGTCAAGTAGTTTCAAAAAAGCAGAGCCCGAAAAGGCTCTGCTTTGTCAAAATATATTACAGAAGCGAAAGCCGCTTCTTTACGCCGTAATCAACGGTATTTTTGCCAAGTCTGACCGTATGAGATCACGATGGGAGCTTTGCAAGCTTTTTGTTGATCGCCGTAAGCTTGCTCTTATAGACGGAGGCGTAATCGCCCGAGCCTGCCGCAAGGTAGGTCGCCTCGGCGAGATCTCCGTAATATTCCGAATACACGAGGGAAAATCCGAGTTCCGTTTCCTGCATCAGTATCTTATGCAGAACGAGGCAGGAATTATTGTCTCTGAGATAATTTTCGATCGAGACCGCAAGGAACTGATCCCTTATCCACTCGCCCGAAGCGGCATTGAATCCGCTGAGCCAGAGGCTGGTCTGCTCCAGACGCGAGCTGATCTCGGGAAGGCAGATAACGGGTCTGTTATCTGCAATTGCGCCGAATCCCTTATCGGACGGGAGAGGAAGTACGCCCCATTCGAGAGGTTGATCGTAAAGCTTACCGATATCTCCGAGAGTTCCGAGATAAAAGGGAGTCTTTCCCGCCAGAAAAGCTTCGATCGAAGACATCGCGCCTTCCGCGGGAGTATAGTAGTTCAGCGCCGAGGCTTTTGCTGCATATGCATCGAGCGCGAGGATGTTTTCGTCGCTCACGGAAAGGGCAGGAACCCCCTGTCTGTCCTTGGTAATAAAGTCAATGCCGAGAAGATCGGCAGACTTTCTTCCTAAGATTGAATTATCATTCTGCGCACATCCGATGTCTGCTTCTCTTCCCTCTGCCGCTTCTGCGGCAATGAGGAGAGTTTCAAATCCGAGCGAGCCGTCAAGCGCCGCCGAGTAAAGCATATCCGTCATTTCTCCGCCGACCATATTGCGGTTGAAGAAGACCGAATATATCAGCTCGGGAGCATCTGTGCCCGCGCCGAGATCGAAATAGCGCATATTTCCGATATTGCCCGCATTGTTGCCCGAGCGCGTATCATAAAAAGGAAGCGTACGCATATCCTTGAGAAGTCCCTTGGCAAGGAATCCGCCCGCGCGATTTGCGGGGAGCATAAGCAGATCGACGTAATAGTCAACGCCGGAGCCCGCCGCCGTAGCCGCGGAAAGATCAGCGTATATCCGATCGGTGTCGACAGCCTCGCCGTAGATCGTTCCGATATTTACCTCATACTTATCGTAAAGCATGCTGTTGCGGTTCGAACGTGCCGCATAGAGAGGATCGCTCTCTTCCGAGAAGATAACATCAACGGTATCGCTTGCGGTAACGAGAATCAGACTGAAGCCCGAAATGTCTATCGTATCAAGGAGAGCGTCGAGACGCTCTTCAGCCTCCTCGATGCGCGAGGGGAAGGTCACGGGCTTGACGGGCTCGGTCTCCTCGGGTTCCCCTGTCGTTTCCTCGGGGGGCTCGGTTCCGGCTGCCGTATCTTCGGGAGATGAGGTCTCGGGTGCGGGAGCGGTGGTCTCGGGGAGAGTCGTTTCGGCATTCGGCGCCGAAGTTTCTGTATCTCCGCCGTTTATTATGATGATACCGCATCCGCCGAGTGCCGCCGCTGCCATAGAGAGAACAAGCAGAAGCACCGACGCCCGCAGGACCGTCAGGTTAAATTTTTTATTATTCATTGAAACAAAAGGGTCAGTTGCGTGTGATGGTTACGATGAATCCGCTGTAGTTGTTGCCCGAAACGGTGTAGATCGAGGGATCTGCGGGAACGGGAAGCGTGGTGGTAGTTCCGCCGACAGCGGGAACGTAATAGATCTCGTAGCTCTTTCCGTCAACGTCAACGTAGAGATGGTTGCCGTCGTAAGTGCACTGCTCGAGTGCCGCGAGGTACTCCTCAAGGCACATGTCGTTGACTGTCATATAATACGCGTGCGGAACACCGACGTATCTGTAATGCCAGCGGTCGGAGGTGATGCCGGTGTAAAGATCCTTGTTCGGGGCGAAACGGCGGACAAAGCCGTACTTATACGCGTTCGAATTGATCCAGTTGAGGATCTTTACGCAGTTGGGATTGGCATCGTCAAGATTATAGGTTACGGACGAGCTCTCGCCGCGGACCTGAAGGTCGATGCCGAGTCCGGTGTGGTGCTCGCTGTAGCCGGGAAGTGCCGCGGTTGCGGGATAGCGGGTCGAAAGATCCTGCTGTGTCTCGTAAGAGCGGTAGCCTGTTCCGAGCTTGAGATTGTTGAGTCCGGTCTCGGTGTAGAGCGCGTTTGCCATGGCAAGGATATTGCGGCAGGCTACATTCTCGAGGAGGAGGGATGCGTCGTCAAAATAGTTGCAGTGATAATCGTTCGCAACGTACTCGTTATATACGTTGAGAAGGCTTGCCTGTGAAGAAGGGAAACGGAAAGCATACTGCGAGTTGACGAGTATCAGATCGCCGACGTACATATTGTCGTTGCTGACGGTGATGGTAGTCGTGCCCTGATCGATCTTATGGGTAGTCTCGGGAGAGTGGGGATTTGTTATCTCACCCTGCTCGGAGCCCGGAGCGGTGGTCACGTCGCTCTGATCGCCGCCCGGAGTGTTGGTGCCCATAGCGGGAGAACGGAGCGCAACGGCATTGCCGTCCTGATCCTTGACGCTGAGATCATTGATCGCCCAGAGAGTGTCTGCATTCTCGGTAAGGAAAACTCTTACGGCGGTTGCACTGAAGGGGAGCGAGGAGGTATATTCTCTGTCGCCTGCCTCTCCGCCGAAAACACCGAGGGGTACCCATTCGCCGTTTATCTTGAGCTGTACTTCACAGCCGCGGATATAGTAATCGGGCTCGCTCGAAACGAGTCTTACCAAGCCGACGGCGGTTTCGGTCTCAAACTCACAGCTGAAATAGGAGCCCGCACTCTGTTTGGTCACCGAAAGCATATAGGTCGCGTCATCCGCGTCATAGGCACAGCTCATTGAGTGTCCTTCGGCTACGATGCCGGGGCCTTCGGTGCCGACGGGATCACCCGAGGTCTCTTCGCCCTCGCCGCCGACGAGATCGGCAACAACGAACACTATCGCCACTATCAGCGCGATGATAAGGAGAGCAAGAAGAATGAAAAAGACGAGCTTATTCTGACTGTGCTTCTTATTTCTCTTGTTACGCGAGGAATAGGTAGTAGTCGAATACTGTCTGGTATTTGATTTAGGATTGTTATTCATAGTGGGTCTCCTTTCGAAAAATGTACAGAGAGAAGGGGCGTCTGTAAGCTATTGTTAAAGATCGGTCCCCTTCTCAGAAGTTAATTATTCACTTATTTTGCGTCCTTGATGGAGAAGTCCATTCTGCCCTTCTTGTCGAGGCCGATGTACTTGACCTTTACGGTGTCGCCGAGGGAGAGAACGTCCTCTACCTTCTCGATGCGGCGGTCTGCGATCTTGGAGATGTGGACCATGCCCTCCTTGCCGGGAGCGTACTCAACGAAGCAGCCGAACTCCTTGATGCCGGTAACCTTGCCGGTGTAAACTGCGCCTACCTCGGGCTCGAAGCAGATAGCGTCGATGATTGCCTTGGCTGCGTCAGCGGATGCGCGGTTAACTGCTGCGATATATACGGTGCCGTCGTCCTCGATGTCGATCTTCGCGCCGGTATCAGCGGTGATCTTCTGGATTACGGAGCCGCCCTTACCGATGACCTCGCGGATCTTGTCGGGATCGATCTTGACGGTCATCATCTTGGGAGCGTATGCGTTGACCTCAGCGCGGGGAGCGTCGATCGCCTTGAGAATTACCTCGTCAATGATGTAGTCACGGCCTGCATGAGTGGACTCGAGAGCTTCCTTGATGATCGCGGGGGTAAGACCGTCAATCTTGAGGTCCATCTGGATGGAGGTGATACCCTTGTGAGTACCTGCAACCTTGAAGTCCATATCGCCGTAGAAGTCCTCAACGCCCTGAATATCGATCATGGTCATCCATCTCTCACCCTCTGTGATAAGACCGCAGGAGATACCTGCAACGGGAGCCTTGATCGGAACACCTGCGTCCATGAGCGCGAGAGTGGAACCGCAAACAGAAGCCTGAGAGGTCGAACCGTTGGAGGAAACTACCTCGGATA
>JAZSMP010000080.1:0-9219 GCA_045535915.1 Eubacteriales bacterium
TGCACCCCGTTTAGTAAGTGCGAACACAGCTGTTGGACTGTTTTTGTGCACTTTCACATATCGTTTTTTTGAATATGGGTTTGTCAGTACTCTGAGCGACCGCGAGGTTGTTCTTCTTTATTTAAAGAGCGCTTGCAATTAATCTTAATTCGTGATATAATATAATCAAGTATTCAGCCGATCCGGAGGAGGTTTCTACATGAAAAAGATAGGATTTGTCGATTATTTTATAAGCGAATGGCATGCTAACAACTATCCCGTGTGGATCGAACGTATCTCTGCCGAAATGGGAGTTGATTATAAGGTCGCCTATGCATGGGCTGAGATGGAAGTCTCTCCCATTGACGGTGTGACCACCGGTGAGTGGTGCGAAAAATTCGGCGCGGAGCAATGCGAGACTATTGACGAGCTTTGCCGAAAAAGCGACGTTATCGTCATTCTGTCGCCGTCAAACCCCGAAACGCATCTGCGCTATGCCGAGGCAGTCCTGAAATACGGAAAGAGGACTTATATTGACAAGACCTTTGCACCCGATTCGGACACCGCGCGCAAAATATTCGCCCTCGGCGAGAAATACGGCGCGCCCTTCTTCAGCACATCCGCGCTGAGATATGCGACCGAGCTTGACGCGGTCGACGCACCCGACAGTATTCTCGTGACGGGCGGCGGCTCCAATCTTCCCGAGTATTTTATTCATCTTGGCGAGATGGTGGTTAAGAAAATGGGCGCGATTAAGAGCGTTAGGGCTTCCGCGAACGGCAGTCAGTGGATAATTCGGGCAAAAACGCAAAGCGGCAATGACGTGACTATGATCTGGGGCGCATCCATGCCCTATAACGCATATATGACAAAGGACGGAAAAGAGACCTGGAAGTCGCTGAAATCTCCCTTTTTTGACGGCTTGATCGCGGATATGCTGAGCTTTTTTGAGACGGGAAAAGCAAGCTTTGTCGGCTCGGAAACTCTCGAGGTCATCAAGCTTCGCGATGCGGTTTTGAAGGCGATCGGGAATCCCGATCAGGAAATAGAAGTCTGATACCGTGACGAAAGGACACTGTTATATATGAAAAGGTTCATTTCAATTATTATTGCACTTTTACTTACTTTTTTTGCGGTTTCGTGCACGGGCGGCGATAATCCAACTGAAACAACACCTCCCGAACCCGAAACCACTCCCGCGCCCGATACCGAGCCGGTGCCCTCCGAGATCTCCTTGCTCGGTGAGGGTGGCGAAGCACTTTACCGCATCGTTCGCCCCGACGAGGGAAGCGACAGCGAGGTGCAATGCGGAATCAATCTTAAAAAGTCGCTCGGTGAGCTGACGGGTGCGGAGTTTTCGCTCAAATCCGACTTCCTTATGCCGAATGAAAAGCTCGAGGATATGTCGGAGGTCTGCGAGATCCTGATCGGCGCGACTAACCGCCCCGAGAGCGCAGAGGCGTGTGGGGGACTAACCGCCGATGAATACGTCATTCGCGTTATCGGCGCCAAGATCGTCATAGCGGGCGGAAGCGATATGATGACCTCGCGCGCGGTCGAGGCTTTTCTTGCAATGCTCAGCGAGGAGAGCGGTTTTTCGCTTTCGATCGACACGAACATCAAGGAAAAGATCGAGCGCGGCGACTATCTGGTCGCGCTGACGAATCAGGGTAATTCGCATCTCGAGATCTATGATATTTCCGAAGGCAAATTGGATGAAAGCTCGCTCGTCTGGTCCTATAAGATGCCCTACTACAACATCGCGGGCACTAAATTCCGACACTCCGAGACACACGGCGACGTCGCGCTGGCGGTCTGCGGATCGAGCTACGGCTGTATGATATCATATCCCGAGGGCAAGCTTTTGTGGTACACCGAGGCGGCGGCGAATAATCCGCACAGCATCGAGCTGATGCCGAACGGTGTGATCGCGATCGCGTCGAGCACGGGCGGCGAGGTCAGGTTCTTCACGACAGATAAAAAGATATCAAAGACTCCTGCCGCAACCGCGGTACTGGAGGATGCCCACGGAGTTCTCTGGGATGAGGAAAGAGAAGTCCTTTGGGCAATAGGCAGAACCGTGCTGACGGCATACCGCGTGACGCTCGAGGGCAACAAGGTGACCGTTACCGAGGATGAATCTCTTCGCGCGACGATACCCTCCGATTGGTCGCACGACCTCGCGCCGGTCTACGGCAACAAGGATTCCCTTTGGATCACCACGGGTTCGCACGTTTATCAATTTGATAAAAACACCAAAGCTTTCCGCACCGATTATGCGGGTCACGAGGTTCTCGATCGCGCCAATATCAAGGGCGTCGGTAACTTTGCCGACGGCAGTGTGGTGTTCATCTACCCCGACGGTGCGTTCAAATCCTGGACAAGCCAATCTGCCTTTCTTCTCATAAACGGCAACAAAGATGCGAAAACCCTAAAATCCGAGACGGGACACTTTTATAAAGTCAGAGTCTGGGATACGAATTATCAGTAATAAATAGGAAAAAGGCTGATTCACCGTTTTGTTAACGAATCAGCCTCTTTTGTATTTTTATTGAATTACAGAAATCTTCTTATCTGCATCGGTGCGGATGTTTGAACATTTCAGAAAACCTTCTTCGGTGTTGTTTTCTATCAGAATATCCGAGACATCGCCGGTAAAGTGGAAGGCTATTGCCCCCATATATTCGCCGTTTCGTGCTCCGCCGAGGATCGTGTTGCCGCGGATAGTCAGCCCGAATTTAGTTGTTTCCGTGTTATGGGAATTTCTGTAGGTCATGACTCCCGTTCTGACGTCGGACATGAAATTTTCCACAACGTCAATCGGTCCGATCTCGAAGATATTGGTGTCCTCGTAACCGTCGCGGATCAGGATGCCCGTCGAGACCTCGGATATGCGGTTGTTTTTCACGACAGCGTTGACGGCATAGCCCTCAAAGAGCATGATGCCGCTTGTTCCGCCCTCGTTTGGCTTGACGTAATAATAAGAAATATCGCCATCAAGTCCGCCGCGGATCTCGTTGTCGGAAATAATACTTTTCCTTCCGCCCTGCATGATTCCGTGAGCACAGCCGATGATCTTATTGCCGCTTATTACGGTATCGTATGCGCCCGAATTGACAGTAATGCCGGCCCAGCGCGCGTTTTCCGAGGTACAATTCTTTACGTAACAGCCGTATGATATGCCTTTTTTGTCGCATTTGCCGATATTGAAGCCTCGGGTCGAGAAGTTTATCGAGCAGTTATCAAAGCCGCATTTGTATCCCGCGTAGATATAAAGCGGAGTGTAGTAGCCGTATTCGTTGAAGGTGGTGTAGCTGTCAATATCGCTTGGCAGAGTTTCAAATCTGAAATTGCAATTTTTTATACACGCTCCGCGCGAGTAAAATATATCAACGAATTTGATCTTTTTTTCGGGTTCGACGCCATTTTTCGTTGATACGTTCACATTACAGACGAGAAGATTATCCGACCAATGAGTGACGAAGACTCTTCCGTGCGCGTTTTCGATAGAAATATCCCTAACCGTCACGTTTTCGGCAGGGTCGATCAGATAAACCGTTGTCGCACGCCTTCTGTATGGCCAATCTGGTACGGAGGTTGTCGGCTTCTTGGGGTCGGATTCGCGTGTGCCGTCCTTGTAATAAAAGGGGAAAACAGTGTTTTCTTCGGTAATTATTTTGTTGCCCGACGCTTCTTTGACTGTCAGAAATTCCGAGAAAAACGAGGTGTGGCCGCTGTAATAGCTTCTCCCCTGACACCATTCGTAACCGCAGTCCTCAAGGATATTTGTGTTTCGCTGGCTCAACAGATATATCAGGTCGCCCGGATTGGCGTTCAAAGCCGCGAGAGTTTCGAGCTCGTTTGAGAAATCCTTCATATCGGCGGCGAGATCCGAGCTTGCGCTTACTTCCCCGTCGATCCAAAACAGACTCTCCGACATCTGCTCGATGACGGTTTCATCACCGTTGCCGAATATGGTTTGCCCGTCCTTAAGGTATACGGTCTCGAGGCGGTATTTGCCTTTGGGAAAATAGACGTTGTCGGAGACCTCAAACGCTCTTTTGAGAGCTTTGTTCCAGCCGTCTCCGCGGTGAAAATCCCTTATATTCACGTAATTTTCGGGTATCTCGGGCGTCACTGTTTTCTCTTCTCTTTCTGTTGTTACGACCTCTTCCGCTTCGGTTTCAACGGCTTCGCTCGTGGCCTCTGCCACGCCGCCGTCGGTACACGAGCATACACACAACGCCGCAAGAAGAAGCGTGAATAAACGAATATATTTCTTCATTATAGTAAACCTTTCGGGATCTTTCATTCTTTCTTCGGATATAATTATATCATATTGCTTGCTTGAATGCAATCCCTTTGGAAAAGAAGATTTCCGAGTCTTTCGGCTCGGAAATCTTTATTTTTAGATAAGCTTCGCCAGCTCGTCAACGGTTTCGTCGAAGATCTTCATAGCGTCGCGGACTGTTTCGGGCTTTGTCAGGTCGACGCCCGCGATCTTGAGCTCCTCGAGCGGATAATCCGAGCCGCCCGTGGTGAGGAAGCGGAGATAATCCGAGGGATCGCCGCCCTCCGCGATCTTACCTGCGATGGCAACGGCGGAGCAGAAGCCGGTCGAGTACTGATAAACGTAGAACGCGCGGTAGAAATGGGGAATGTACGCCCACTCGTACTGCATGATGTCGTTGATCTCGGCACCCTCGTAGTACTTTGAGATGAGTTCCTTATAAACTGCCGAAAGTGCCTGCGCGGTCAAGGGCTTGCCGGCCTCGCACATTGCATGCGACTCGCGCTCGAATTCGGCGAAGAGGGTCTGACGGAGAACGGTGGTGCGGAAGCCCTCAAGGAAGTGGTTGAGGATATATGCGCGCTTCTTCGGGTCGGTCTCTGTTTTCAGGAGATACTTGGTCAGAAGGACCTCGTTGACGGTCGATGCGACCTCGGCTACCATAATGCGGTAGTCGTGGTTGACGTAATCCTGCGCCTCGCTCGAGAAATAGGAGTGCATAGCATGTCCGAGTTCATGCGCGAGGGTGAAGGCGTCGTCGAGGGTGTCGGTGTAGTTGAGCATTACGTAGGGGTGAACGCCGTAAACGCCCGCGGAGAACGCCCCCGTGCTTTTTCCCTTGTTCTCGTAAACGTCGATCCAATGATTGTTGTAAGCCTCGTCGAGAAGCGAGACGTATCTTTCGCCAAGGGGGGCGCAAGCCTTTTTGACGAGCTCCTTCGCGTCGGAGTAGGGAAGGGTCTCGGCGACGCCCTCGACCATGGGAACGTAGAGATCGTACATGTCGACCTTCTCCTTTTTCATTGCCTTTGCGCGGAGATCGAGGTACTTCTTCATGGTCGGCAGAGCCGCGTGGATCTCGTCGATGAGGTTGTCGTAAACGCTGAGAGGCACGTTGCCCGCCGAGAGAGCGGCGTCGATCGCAGACTCATATCCGCGAGCCTTTGCGCGGAAGCAGTCGAATTTGACAGAGCCGCCGTAGGTTGCCGCGATGGTGTTGATGAACTTCTTGTAGGTGCCGAACATCTTCTCGAAGGCGTCCTCGCGGACCTTGCGGCACTCGCTCTCGCGGTAAACGCCGAAGTTTCCGCCGGTGAGGGGAAGCTCTTCGCCGTTCTCGGCGATAACGTTCGGAAATTCCATGTCAACGCCTGTCAGCATGTCGTAAGCATCGTTCGGGGAGCTTGCGCCCTCGCTCATGCCCGCAAGAAGAGCCTCGCTCTTTTCGTCGAGAACGTGCTCAGCCGAGCGGATGAGATCGCGGATGGTGAAGCTGTATTTTTTGAGTGCTGGACAGGAATCAAGGTAGGAAAGGAGTGTTTCCTTGCCTGCGGAGAGCATTTCGGGCTCGGAATAAGAGACTGCGGTGCTGAATTTGACGTAAAGACTCATTGCGCGCGCTGACATTTCCTGATACTCGGGGTCGGAATTGTCGGCTTCCTTGTGGAGGAATGCGTAGCTGTATGCCTTCTCAAATTTTTCGGCAACGGTATAGATGGCGTCGAGACCCTCTGCGAGAGCTTCTGCGCTTGAGGTCAGCTTGCCACGGTAGGACGCGGCAACCTCGATAGCCTTTTCAGCGTCGGCGAGGGCGGCTTCCCAGTCGGCCTTCGTTGCGTAAATGTGCGAAAAATCCCACATAAATTCGGGATTCATTTCTTTTCTCTGTTTAGGTTCGGTCATGATAATACCTCCGAAAATTTAATACGGTATTATTATACCAAATTAATCGCGGGAATGCAAGGATTTTTTTAATTTATTCGAAATTCATCTAACAAATTTACCAAAAGCTCTTGACAAATGGCGAACAACATAGTACAATATATAGTAGATAATTCGACGCAAAATCCCAAAATATTGGGTTTTTCGTCTTTGCTATAAATTTTTGAAAATGGGAGATAAAAATGTCGTACAATCGTCGTACACTCTCTCCCGATTCGCCCTTTGCAATCGCGGCGGCGTTGCTGTTTTTCGCTTCGGCGGCGATAAGGACGGTCGGATTCATACTTTCCTACAGCGGTGAGCTGCTCATTTTTGACCTTGTGATCGAGCTGCTCGTACCCGCTTTATGCTGTGTCATTTTCGGCACGATGTTACTTTCAAGAAAAAAGAGCCTGATCCCGACGGTGTTCCCACTCGTCGGCGGCTCGCTGTACATAATTTTCCGCGCCCTCGGGCTTGAGCTCTGGCAGACGGTCGCCGTGACCGCAGTCTACGCGCTTTTCGCGATCGTTTACATCCTCACCGTGACAGGCATACTCGGCACACGCCGCGTGCTGATGTTCTTCTGCATCGCGGGCTCCGCGCTCTGCATTGCGATCGGATCGAAAGCTGCTGAGGGAATGAATTCCTTCCTCGGAGTTTTCTCGCTTATTCTTATCCTCGCTGCGATCTTCTTTGAATCGGTTGGTATGAGACGCGGACGTCAGTATTGAGCTCGCGAAGCGAGCAGTGATATTCGCGCTTTGCGCGAGTTATATTTTGCAATGCAAAGTGATATTCGGCTTCGCCGAGTGATATGTTCCGCCAAGGCGGAACGTTAAGGTAAAAAATCCGCCAATTTGGCGGATTTTTTATTTAAAAAAGAAGCTTTCCGCCCTTTCAGGCGGAAAGCCACCTTTCACTAGTCACTAGCCACTAGTCACTAGTCACTTATATAACAACTACTCGCCAGATTCCGTCGATCTCGGAGATCGTCTGTTTCATAGCGGCGATGTCCTCATCCGATGTTCCAACGGCGAGGGTAAGGAGGGTGCAGGCGTTGTTGCCGCGCGATTTGTTAGAAAGATGCTCGATGTTGACGCCTCTTTCGGCAACCGCGCCCGAGATCTTTGCGATCGAGGCGGGGATGTTCGCGTGGAGAACGAGGACGTTTCTGCCGTCGTGCGCGGGAAGGTCGATGGCGGGGAAGTTGACAGAATTGCGGATGTTACCCGTCGAGAGGAACTCAACGAGCTGATTTGCCGCCATGATTGCGCAGTTGTCTTCGCTCTCGCCGGTAGAAGCACCCAAATGGGGAATGTTTACAATACCCTTGACGCCCAAGGTTTCCTCGGTGGGGAAGTCGGTGACGTAGGCGGAGATCTTGCCCGAGGCAATGGCATCCTTGATATCCGAGGCAATCGCAAGATCCGCGCGCGCGAGGTTGATGATCTTGACACCCTGCTTCATCTTGTCGATGTTTTCCTTGCGGATCATGCCCTTTGTCGCCTCGACAGCGGGAACGTGGAGGGTGATATAATCGCTCTTTTCGAAAATTTCGTCGGTGGTGACGGCGTGGCCGACCGCGCGGGAGATGCGCCATGCGCCGTCAACCGTCAGGTAGGGGTCGTAGCCTATGACCTTCATGCCAAGGTCGATAGCGGCGTTTGCGACCATTGCGCCGATCGCGCCGAGACCGATGACGCCGAGGGTCTTTCCGCGGAGCTCACAGCCCGCGAACGCGGATTTGCCCTTTTCGACTGATTTAGCAACGTCTGTCGTGAGAGTTTCTGCCCAGTTTGCACCGCCGATGACGTCGCGCGACGCGAGCATCAGAGCGCAGATAACGAGCTCTTTAACGCCGTTTGCGTTTGCGCCGGGGGTGTTGAAGACGACGATTCCCGCCTCGGTACAGCGGTCGATCGGAATATTGTTGACACCCGCACCGCAACGCGCGATCGCGAGAAGCTCGGGGTTGAATTCAAGGTCGTGAAGGGCGGCGGAACGCACCATTATCGCCTCGGGGGCGGCGATGTCCTCACCTACGTTATATACCGCGCGGTCAAAAATATCGGTACCGCAAGCGGCGATCTTATTCATTAATTTTATGTTTTTCATGGGGTTCTCCTTGATGTTTTGTTTCTACTAATACTATATGCTCAAATCCGCCACCCCTCATCCACCGGCTAAGCCGGTCCCCCTTCCCCCAAGATCCGGGGGAAGGCTAAGGGTTTGTACAAATTCTATTATCAGTGCAACGGATTATCTTTGACGAGATAATTATGTTTAGGTAAATAGGAATATTTTATAAAAAATATTTTATCTCAAGTAACATTGAGGAGATGTTATATTTAATATTCCTATTTGCCCAAACAATCGTATACAACTAAACGAAGTTCGCTGAAACGCGACGGTTTGCGAATCAATCAATTCGCCTTCCCCCGGATCTTGGGGGAAGGGGGACCGGCTTAGCCGGTGGATGAGGGGTGGCGGGATTCGCAATAACTAATAAATACCGGAATTTACTTCGGATTTTTCTCCGCAAAGTCTTTCATGAATGCGACGAGTTTTTCGACGCCCTCGTATGGCATTGCGTTGTAGATCGAGGCTCTCATACCGCCGACTACGCGGTGGCCCTTGAGGTTCTTGAGTCCCGCCTTTTCGGCTTCGGATGCGAATTTCTTATCGAGATCGGCGTCCCCGGTGACGAAGGTGACGTTCATCATTGAACGGCATTCGGGTTTGACGGGCGCGATGTAGTAGTTCTGGGAGTCGAGATAGTTGTAAAGAAGAGACGCCTTCTTTTCGTTCATCTCCTTCATGACCTCAAGACCGCCGAGCGACTCGATCCATTCGTAGACGAGACCCGCCATGTAAATGGTGTAGCAGGGAGGAGTGTTGTACATCGAGCCGTTCTCAGCCATGATGTTCCAGTCGAGCATCGAGGGAGTCTCGGGACGGGCCTTGCCGAGAAGATCGCGGCGGACGATGACGAGGGTCATACCCGCGGGAGCCATATTCTTCTGCGC
>JAZSMP010000228.1:0-16818 GCA_045535915.1 Eubacteriales bacterium
AGGAATAAATCAAAAAGACTCGGAAGAGATTTTTATACCGCCGACGTCCTCGACGTCGCCCCCGCATTGCTCGGCAAGCTTCTCTGCAGACGCCTCGATAGCGGAGAAGTGGTGAAATATAGGATCACCGAGACCGAAGCCTATCGTGGTGAAGAAGACACCGCTTGCCACGCCTCAAAGGGCAAAACGCCCCGCACGTCTGTTATGTGGGACAAGGGCGGCACCGTCTACGTCTATCTCTGCTACGGTATGCACAATATGCTCAATATCGTCACGGGCGCCAAAGGCGACCCGCAAGCAGTCCTCATCCGCGGTATTGAGACTGCCGACGGCCCCGGAAAATTGACCAAAAAGCTTGCTATCGAACGCCGTCATAACGGCTCGGACGTCGTATTTTCGGACGAACTCTGGATCGAATCGGACGGATTTATCCCCGAATCAATAAATACATCCCCTCGCATCGGCATAGACTACGCTGATGAAAAAGACAGATTGAAGCCTTGGAGGTTTACTTACGAGGTAGTAGAATGACATATAGTGAAATGTTTGATTACCTTGTTGAAAAAATCGAGAATAAGCTGATAGCGGAAGACTTCAAACGAAGCGGCAAGTCTTTATTGTTTTATCGTTACAATGAGGATAAAACCCGTGCTTGGGCAATCAATATTCAAAAATCAAGAGATAATACCTCGGATTGTATAAGATTTTCATTCAATCACATTACTGTTTGCGCTAAAGATCTGGCTACTGAAACAGTTACACTTGAAGCTGTCCGCAAAATGATGACAAGCGGTTTTTCTAACTTCAACCGCATGTTCGAACTGTCATCTTATTCAATGTTTGGCATGGATGCCGAACAGTATTGGATTGATTCCGTTGAGGTGGAATTAGATAAAATAATTAAGAAATGCAATAATTGAGCAACAGCGGCTGTCATTCAGATAGCCGCTGCGTTAGTATATTTAGTACGAGAAAACAGTTGGTGATTAAGTTGATTAATAGCACGAGTCTGTAGGGGACGGCGCCCTCGACGTCCCAATCTCAATGTGGTTATCGCTGTACATTCTATCAAGAAAATATCACTATAGTTCCTGAATTTAGTCAACGCGATACTTTTGTGCTGTCAAGGGACGTCGAGGGCGCCGTCCCCTACAGACTCGTAGTGAAAATATCTGTGTTTTTTATATATTACTCGTACTGAAAAGTATTAATATAACAAAAAACAAGGGAGCCGAAATTCGACTCCCTGTAATTTTGCATTTTGCATTCTGCATTTTGCATTTATCCGTTATATCCCGCCTCGAACGCCTTGAGATTCATCTCAACGAATTTCGGTGCGACGCTCGTTTTGATCGCGTCAAGCCAAAGTGCATCGTCGATTCCGAGGTGGCGTGCGAGTCTGCCCATCAGAACGATGTTGACAGCCTTCTGCGATCCTGCCTCAAGCGCGGGCGTGAGCGCATCGAATGCATCGATATCAACTCCGCGAGCCGCGAGAGAGTCGAGGATGTCTGTGGGATATTCAGCCGCACCCGATGTTACGGGCATCGGCGAGATCTCCTGTGTGTTTGTGATAAGCTTACCGCCCGTCTTGAGGCAATGCGCCCAACGAGCAGCCTCGAGCTTTTCAAAGGAAACGATGTAGTCAGCCTCGCCGCTTTCGATAACGGGGGAGTAGACCTTCTCGCCGTACTTGACGTAGGTCGTAACACTACCGCCGCGCTGGCTCATTCCGTGAAGCTCGGAGACCTTGACGTCATAGCCGAGACCGATAAGAATTTTTCCGAGGAGCTTGCTGGCAAGGAGCGTGCCCTGACCGCCGACTCCGACTATCATAATATTCGTGCTCTTCATATCAGTTACCCTCCTTTATAGCGTCAAATGCGCAAAGCTGAGCGCAAACGCCGCAGCCTGTGCAAAGTGTCTGATCGATCACAGCCTTACCGTCCTTGAAGGAGAGCGAGGGGCATCCGAGACCCATACAGCGGCGGCAGGAACGGCATTTGTTGCTGTCCACGTGCATGGGAGGCGGTGTCTTGACCGATTTGAGAAGTACGCAGGGACGGCGAGAGATAATTACCGAAGGCTCGTCTGCCGCGAGTTCCTCGGTGAGAGCGAGCTTGCATTCGTCAAGATTATAAGGATCTATAACGCGAACGCGGTTGATACCGAGCGCGTGGCAAAGTGCCTCAAGATTGATCTTAGCCGCAGGCTCGCCGCGGAGATTGAATCCGGTGGTCGGATTCTGCTGATGACCCGTCATACCCGTGATCGAGTTGTCGAGAATAAGAACGGTGGAATTCGTTCCGTTGTAAGCGATGTTGCAAAGGCCCGTCATACCGGAATGCATGAAGGTCGAGTCGCCGATAACGGCAACCGTCTTCTTTTCCGAGCCGGGAGTAGACTTGACGAAACCGTGGAGTCCCGAAACAGACGCGCCCATGCAAAGAACCGAATCAAGTGCGTCAAGAGGCTTCTGTGCACCGAGAGTGTAGCATCCGATGTCGCCGAGAACGGTCAATTTCATCTTGGAAATTATGTAGAACAGACCTCTGTGCGGGCATCCCGAGCACATTACGGGAGGTCGCGCGGGCAGAGTTTCGGGAGCGTTTGCCTTGGGCAGAGTTTTACCGAAAGCCTTTGCGACAGTCTGCTGTGAATATTCGCCGATGGGAGAGAAGAGATTTCTGCCTTCGACCTCAAGTCCGAGCGACTTGCAATGCTTTTCGATGATGGCGTCAAGCTCTTCGACTACAACGACCCTCTTGACCGAAGTACAGAAATCGCGGAGAAGTTTGTCGGGAAGAGGATTGTGCATACCGATTTTTAGTACCTTCGCTTCGTCATCCGCGAATGTTTCTTTTACGTACTGATAGCAGATGCCCGATGTGATGATTCCGAGCTCGGAAGAATTTCCGCTGATCTCGTTGATACCCGAGTTGTCAGCATATTCGGTGAGCTTAAGTGTACGATCCTCAACCACAGGATGCTTCAGCTTTGCGTAGCCGGGCATCATAACGTATTTCGCAGGCTTCTTTTCGTAGGGAACGACCTTGATCTCTCTGCAGTCTTCCTCTGTAACGAGGCTCTGCGAATGCGCCGCTCTCGTGCAGATGCGGAAGAGAACCGGAGTGTCGAACTTTTCCGAGACTTCAAAAGCGGTATGTACCATTCTGCGCGCCTCATCGGAATCCGAGGGCTCAAACATGGGGATCTTCGATGCGATCGCATAGTTGCGTGAATCCTGCTCGTTCTGCGAGGAATGCATAGCGGGGTCGTCCGCAACGAAGATAATGAGACCGCCGTTTACGCCCGTGTAGGAGAGCGTGAAGAGCGGGTCGGCGGCTACGTTGAGACCGACGTGCTTCATGGCGCAGGCGGATCTGTGGCCTGCAAGCGACGCGCCGAAAGCGGTCTCGAGCGCGACCTTTTCGTTGGGAGCCCATTCGCAATCTATTTCCGCATATTTCGCGGCAAATTCCGTGATCTCTGTGGAAGGTGTTCCGGGATAGGATGAAACAAGCTCACATCCCGCTTCATAAAGACCGCGGGCGATTGCTTCGTTTCCGAGCATTAATCTTTTCATATGTGTGCCTTTCCGCGCCTCTTTCGGAGACGCAATGGTAATATAAAATATATTATATCACAATTCTTCGCGGAATGCAATTGATTTCGACAAAAAATGTGAAGAAAAATTATTCTTTAAATAACAATTTAGTTGCAAATTTATCATATATTTTCCTTTGGGATTTGATATAATATATCATGATGAAAAATGTTACTTTTGCGTGATTTTATTTATATTTCCAAACATTTACGCAGCATGGCTAACCTTGAAAGGACACGAAATGTTAAAGGAATTTCTTGAAGACGGAGCTCTTTTCGGCGTTATCTGCGAGAGCCTGTCTCTTACGGCAGAATCGATCGGATATTGGCTTATTATGCTTACTTCGGTCCTCCTGTGCGTTGCCGCAGGATATCTGATGGGCAGCGTCAATGCCGCTATCATAATTTCGACAAAAAAATACAAGAGCGATATCCGCAACCACGGAAGCGGAAACGCCGGTATGACCAATATGTTCCGCACCTTCGGCAAGACAGGTGGTCTTCTCACTCTCTTCGGAGATCTTGCAAAAACCCTTCTTCCGATCCTTTTCGGATACGTGGTTTTCAGCTACCCGGGTTCCTATCTTGCGGGACTTTTCGTAGTCCTCGGACATTGCTTCCCGATCTACTATAAATTCAAGGGCGGCAAGGGCGTGCTTGCTATGTTCATAATGATGCTTGTGTGCGACCCGCCCGTGTTTCTCTTGATGATACTTATTTTCGCAATCATCGTCATCGGCACCAGATTTGTTTCGATGGCGTCTGTTATGACCGCATTCTTCCTGCCGATTCTTATCAATTCATGGTATACCATGATCTACGGATCGGGTGCCGTGGCAGGTATCAGAATTCCCGTCGCATTCCTGATAACGCTCACCGTGTGCGTTATGCATATCCCGAACCTCAAGCGTATCATGAACAGAGAAGAACCCAGAGTCAAATTGCCCTGGGATAAGAAGAAAAAATGACAGAATTAACTCAGACAAGAACAGAAGCACTTTCGCTTCTCAAAGAAAGCTTCGACGCAGGTGTTTTGCGCAAAGCCGTTTTTTCAAAGTCCGATTCGGCTGATGAGATCAAGACCGAGCTTTCTCCCATGATGCTTTCTGGTTCGCTTATTCTTCGCAAAACATCATATATGCGCGACGGCAAGGCAATTCAGAAAAATCTCACATCCGATGATCCCGCACTTTCGGATCTCGTTGCTACTCACGGTCAGATCAATATTCTGACTACGCTCGGAGACGCAGAGCTTCGCACGTCGAAATCCGGCAAAGAGAATCTTTCGGGAGACCGAAAGATCAGGAATGCCCTCAAATCGGGTTCCGCCGATAACAATAAAGCGGAAGTTGCAACCAACGACCGCAAGAAAAACCATCTTCTTTCGGGCAACGAATCCTTTCTTGCCGAACTCGGTATCTCGGACAGAAACGGAAGGATCCACGATAAAAAGCAGCATAAATTCCGTCAGATCTGCCGTTTCCTCGAATACGTCGAGGATATTTACTCCAATCTTCCCTCATCCGGCAAGCTTCTGATCTATGATCTTTGTTGCGGAAAAAGCTATCTTTCCTTTGCGATATACCATTATTTCACCGTGATCAAAAAGCGCGAGGTCGAAATGACAGGCGTTGATCTCAAAAAGGACGTTATAGAGTACTGTACCGCGGTTGCAAACAAGCTTTCCTATGGCGGACTGAGCTTTATCTGCGGTGACATCAACGAATTCGCACCCGGCACCGAGCCTCATCTTGTCGTTTCTCTCCATGCCTGCGATATCGCGACCGACATAGTGCTTCGCTATGCCGCGTCGCATAAGGCGGGAGTTATCCTTTCGACCCCCTGTTGCCAGCGCGAGCTTTCAAGCAAGATCGACTGTACAGAGCTTGATTTTGTATCCAGATATCCCATCCTGCGCCGCAAGATGTGCGATGCGCTGACCGATTCGCTCCGTCTCTCTTTCCTTGCCGCGAACGGTTATAGGGTTGAGGCATGCGAGCTCGTCGATCCCGATGATACACCAAAAAACATTCTTCTCCGCGCTGTGCGAAGGAAGAATTTTGACACGCAAAGCCCGCAGGCACTGAAAGCGCGGGAAGAATTCGAAAGAACTGCCGCATTTCTGCTCGGAGAGAGCGGAGAATCGCTTATGATATTAAAGTAACCAAACTACGCTAACTACACGCAACAACCTCGGAGGAACCATGAAGATCCATACCGTCAGAAAATATCTGGCACAGCTTCCAATCGAACCCGTAAACAATCTTGCCGCGCACTACAAGCTTTTAAATGACGCGGTATGCAAAAATCTTGGTATCAGACCGGTAAATAACGTAACGCTTGCAATTATCGGACAGGATGACGAATACACCGCTTCTGTGGTAAGTGCAGCGCTCAAGCACGCGTCTATAAGCAGTGCAACGGTTGATTTTGACGTTACCCGTTCGCCTGAGAGAGCCGTCACCATCAACGGAGAACAGCTTCCTTCCGAAGTTATTTCCCGTATTATTACAACCATACGCACCGTGGAACGCTCGCTTAACCAGAAATTCGGCGAAGAATTTCCTCATCCCTGCATATATGAGGTCTTCCTTCTCGGAGCACTCTGTGCATGCTCCGAAATGGGAGTTACGAGCATTATTCTCCAGCTTGATCTGACTGCAGTGCCCACTTCTGTGGCTTCGATAATCCCTCAGCCCAAGATGATCAGCTGCAACGAGATCTTCCCCGAAGAGGCTGATTTTGTAAGATCCATAGCACGCAAGAGTGTCGAATGTATTGTCAGCGCTCCCCAGCAGAGAGAAAGCCGCCGTGCACTTTACAGCCTCTGCAATGAGCTCAACTGCAACCACGCTGTCGTTGCGCGCGGAGAGATCGAAACCGGAACACCTACATTCCGTGGATTCCCCTTTACCTACCGCGGATTTGACGCGGTTGCGGGAACTCAGCTTGTTTCAATGGTTACACTTCCCGCCACAGCACTCCTTGTCATCCGCGAGCTTGCAAAGTTCAGAGTTAAGCTTACCGATGAGGATGCATACGCTGCTATCAATTACCGCAGACTTCCCGGACGCGGCGAGATGATCTCCGTCCGCCCTTACACACTTTTCTGTGCTTTTGAGCACGCAGACATTCAGGCGGTTGAGTATGTAATTTCCGATATGATGACACTTGTATCGGAGCGCCCGAGACGAGTAAATCTGATAGTTGAGAGCGCGGCGCTCGAAGCCTGTGATATCGTTGCGGGTATGCTTGCAGTTCCCGAACTCGCAGATAAATTTGATAAGATCATTTCTGTCGGAAACTATGAAACAGACAACGCAAATATCGAATGTGTATCCGACTTTTCCTCGGCGCTTGCAAAATTCCCCTATCTCAAGGATCTGAAACACGAAGAAGACCTCATGCTGATCGTATGCGGCTCTCATTCCTTCCTTGAGCGTAACCGTGCCGAACTCGAAGAAGCCGTAAGAGACAACTTTACATATTAATATTAATAAAAAAACTCGGATGTTTTGAATTGCTCCAAAACATCCGAGTTTTTATGTAATTCAGATATTAGTTTTCACGCTTTTTAGCTATAACAGCTACGCCGAGAACAGAAACAGCTGCTATAGTAACGAATACGATAGCGGAGTCGCCGGTCTCGGAGGAAGAGCCGGGAGCGGTGGTCTCGGGAGCTGCGGGCTTGGTCCAGCAGAGATTCCAGATGCCAAGGCGGTCCTTGTTGCTGGTGGAAGCAGAGAGACAGTTGTTAACGATCTCGATGATAACGTCCTCGGAGGTGTTAACGTCCATGGTGTAGGAGTAAACGGTTTCCTTGGTGAGACCGGTCTGCTCAAGCTTCTCGGTTTTGATAACGGTTCCGTCAGCCTTCTTTACGGTGATGGTAAGAGAGAACTGAGTGTCACTGAATGCAAAGCCGTAGTTGAAAGCAAGCTTATCGATACCGCCTGCGATAACGGCGGAGGTAAGAGTGCCGGGAGCGGTGGTCTTACCGTTGAGAGTGATCATCGGGAGGCTTCCTGTGTAAGCAGCAGCGTCGGAACGAGCGCCAGTAGCCTTCCAGCCGTCAGCGTTGGTACGGGAGATGTAGGAGGTATCCTTGCCGCCCTCTTCGTCAGCTACGAAGGAGGAGAAGTCTGCCATGGTAGCGCCTTCGAGAAGGGGCTCAGCGGGAGCTGCGGGAGCCTCGGTGGTCTCGGGAGCTGCGGTAGTGTCGGGAGCAGCAGTGATCTCGGGAACTACGGGAGCGGAGCCAACCTCGGTGAATACTGCGGGGAACTGGGAGACCCATACCTTTGCGGCATTATCACCGGTGATGTAAGAGATCTTGGAGGCACTGAAGGTGTTGAAGTTGTTGTAAGTGCCGAGGTAGTAATCGGTTCCTTCAAGGTTTACAACGTATGTGGTAGCCTCGGTGTTGTAGGTGAATACGCCTGCGGGAGTCTCGGTCATTACAACGTTGATGTAGGTACCGCTCTTAACGATGTCGATGTACTTTTTAACCGCGCCATCCATGAAGAAGAAGCGGATGCCGCCGTCAACAGCTTCAACAGTGAGAGCAACAGCCTTGGAAGCGTCGGTGTTACCGTTGAAGTAGTAGCCGCTCATGGTGCCGTCGAAGTAAAGAACAGCGTTCTCGAGGTTTGCCTGAGTGAGGGACATGGTGTAGCTCTTGCCTGCCTCAAGCTGACCGTTGATAGCGGGAGAAGGTGAAGCAGCGCTTACGGAGATTGTTCCTGCCGCGATTGCAAAGATCATTACAAAAGCGATAAGAAGGGATGCGAACTTTTTCATTTTGAAGTCCTTTCTTTATATGTTTTTTGGTTTCGGATAATTCTGTTAAAACTATCCCAATTACTCAACATTATAACACTTTTTCCTTGCATTTGTCAAGACGTTTTGACATTTTTTCGCTATATTTTTTTCTAATTAATATAATAACTTGACGCGGGAGTTTATTTGTGCTATAATATCGAAAAAAGGCGGTGAATAAAAATGTTGATCAGAAGAGCCGTGATCGGTGATATCGACAGACTCGGCGAATTGCTCAGACAGGTACTTGACGTGCATCATAACGCGCGCCCCGATATTTTCCGCGCGGGCGCAAAGAAATATACAGAATCCGAACTGACCGAAATACTTCATGATGACCAAAGACCCGTATTCGTATATGAAGACTGCGAGCGCGGTGTCTGCGGTTACGCATTTTGCATTTTTGTTCAGCATACAGATAACAATATTCTGACCGATATCAAAACTCTTTATATCGACGACCTCTGCGTAGATTCCGAATGCCGCGGCATGGGGATCGGAAAGGCACTTTATAATTACGTTGTTTCTTATGCAAAAAGCGAGGGATGCTATAATCTGACCCTGAACGTATGGGCTGATAATACGTCCGCGCTCGGTTTTTACGAGTCACTCGGTCTTCATAAGCAAAAGATAGGAATGGAAAAGATACTCTGATTCAGAAGCGTCCGGGTATCTCGAGTTCGAGCTCATCGAGAGAAGCACGTGTTTTGGCTTTCCATTCTGGGGCGCGCAAAACCCCGCTCGGATCCTCAGCTTGCAAACTCAAAACCAAAGTCAAACGGTGAAGCTCTTCACCGTCTTCGGGCGTAAGCTTTACAAGACGGGAGTACAGAGTGACTTCTCCGTTTGAATCAAGATCTTCAAGCGCGGGATATTCCGGGAGATCTTTGATACTCCCGATTCCTTCTCCGAGTATTTTGGCTGAGAAAGCAAGGCTTGGCTGACCACCGCTGAATATCAGCTTGAAGTTGAATCCGCGAAGGGCGGAAATCCTTCTGAAAGTAAGGCATATAGCGAAGAGAGCCACGATAGCGGAAAAGCTATTGCCGATTCCTCCTGTATTGTGTTTCGAAAACATCGCCTCGTACTCTGTAGGCAGATTTATATCTGTCAGACAGCCGCAGTAATCGGCTGTTTTAGCTATCAGTTCGCATATTGACAGATAATTGTTACTTGAGTTGATATCGGATACAAGAATTCTGTCTGCGGTGCGGAAGTATGATTCGATTGACTCTGAAGTCTTTTTTACATTTTCTTTATTTTGAAGTGTGATGACTGCTCTGTGCGTGCAATGAGGACCGAATCCGCAATATATGCGGTTTTCCTCTGCTGTGATATTCAGCTTATTGCTGTTGAAAAGCGTTTCTGCATTTGATGTGTGTTCGGAAGACAAAGGTGAATCAAGCGGTGCACGCATAGCGTACGGAAGAGAAGAGCTCGGATAAAAGAGCTCCAGAGTATCGTTGAATTCTCTTATCGCAATACGGGTATCGGATGTTTTTTCTAAAATTGCATTCATGTTATTGTCCCTCAATTAATAGTTATACTATATATTTTAACACATATATGCGTATTGGTCAATATAAAAAATAACATTCTTCAAATAATAACTACTTTTTAAGGAGAAATCAAAATGATCAAACCCGAAAAACTTAAAATCGGTGATACCATAGGCTTTATCGCACCCTCATATAAACCGAAACGCGATCCCATCGAACGCTCCGCCAAAAACCTGCGCAAGCTCGGATATAAGGTGAAATTCTCGAAAAATCTCTTTTCGACAACAAACGATTATGCGGGAAGCATTGAGGAGAGAGCGGAGGATCTCAACGCCATGATCGCCGATCCCGAGGTCAAGATGATATACTTCGGCGGCGGAGAAGTCGGGAACGAGCTTTTGCCTTTCGTGGATTATGAAAACATCAAAAAGAATCCCAAGATCCTTCTCAGCTACAGCGACAGTACCACACTCCTCAACGCGATCAACAATATGACGGGACTGGTGACCTTCTACGGCTCATCTCCCCGATTCTTCGAAAATGAGCCTACGGATTATACGCTTTTGAATATCGAAAAGCGTCTCTGTACGAACGACCTCGATTACGTCAAGAACAGCGAATGGCGCATCATAACTCCCGGAAAAGCCGAGGGAATACTGGTCGGAGGATATCTTATGAACTTTGCCGCTCTTCTCGGACTTGAATGGTACCGTGAGCTTCCCGACGAGGACATCATCCTCTTTATCGAGGATCACGAAAAGTTTTCGAACGCCGCAGTTGTTTCAAAATGGTTCACGACACTCGAGCATCACGGCGTATTTAAGAAGGCTAAGGCTCTTATCTTTGGACATTATTCGCTCGAGCCTTCACCCGTAATAGACGATATTCTTGCCCGCCTCGGCAAGCGTTACAATATCCCCGTTATCCGTAACGAAGACTTCGGCCACGGCGTAAACGGCGCCATTCTCCCGATCTCGGTCCGCGCAAAGCTTGACACGGAAACTATGAGCTTTGAGTTCCTCGAGAGCGGAGTGGAATAAGAGGGCAGAGGGCAGAGTGCAAAGTGCAAAGTGCAGAGGGCAGAGTTATGGAAAATTTCCTCGCTTTGCTCGGAAATTATTAATTATGATAATTATGTTTCTGCTTGATAACCTTTCGTGCTTTTCTGACCTGAAGTTTCATAAATAATAAGAAATTCGAGATATAATGAAGTTTTTTACGCTTCACTATATCTCGAGTTTTTTATTTGGTTATAATGGGTTTTAGATTAACAAAGGATCATCGGCACAAAACATAATTCTTACAGTATGCTTTTCGAACAAAGTGAGAAAAGCTTCCATAACTCTGCCCTCTGCCCTCTGCACTTTGCACTCCCTCTGCCCTCTGCACTTTGCACTCCCTCTGGCCTTTGCCCTTACTCGGTGCGCAATGCCGCAACGGGATCCTTCTTAGCCGCGCTTCTTGAGGGAATAAGTCCCGAGATGAGAGTCAGACCCATGCTGATTATAACGAGTATAACTGCAACGAATATGGGAAGCTGTGCGGTAAGATTCGGAATACCGGTGAGGTACACAAGAATCGCGTTGAGGGGTATGCAGAGCAGATAGGTCGTCATAACACCTACCAGGCCCGACGCAAATCCGATGATAACGGTCTCTGCGTTGAACATGCTCGATACGTTCTTCTTTGAAGCACCGATCGCGCGGAGGATACCGATCTCCTTGGTTCTTTCCTGAACCGAAATAAGAGTGATGACTCCTATCATGATCGAGGAAACGATGAGGGAGACGGAAACGAATCCGATAAGAACGTATGTGATAGCGTCGATTATTGTAGCAATGGAGGACATAAGAATGCCGAGGTAATCGGTATAACCGATCTTTTCAAGCTCGTCAACACCCTCGTTGTACTTAGCGATAGCCTCTTCGATAATATCCTTGTTTGCAAAGGTCGAAGCATAGAGGCTGATTGAAGCGGGATCGTCAAGCTCAACGTAACCGAGAGCCATGAGGTTGAATTCGTAAGTCGAGTTCGAGAAGGCGATCGCTTCCTCGTAATAGATCGAAGCAAGCTCATCGTTGTAGCTTCCGATAGCCATATCAAGCGCGCCTGCAAGCTGTTCTTCGGTCATAGCGGAAAGCTGAGCTTCCACACCCTTGCGGTACTGTTCCTTGACCATCTGGGCAATACCCTCGGAAAGAAGCGCGTCGATATCTTCAACAGTCATGGCGTTTACGTACTCGGCAACCGATTCCGCATCCATTCCCATCTGCTCGGTGAGCGAGGTTATAAGGTAGTTTCGCTTTACTTCCTCTGTCATTGTGCCGAGATAAGTCTCAACTTGACCTTCAAGCCACGCCTTGTCGGGAATGCCCATAACCTTTACGTAGGTTTCGGCCTTGTCCTTGCTGTCGAGAGTTGCAACGTAATCGCGGAAGAGAGTTGCCTTTTCGGCTTCGGTGAGATTGCCCTCGCTCAGGTCAAAGGGAAGACCTGTGAAAATGTCGTTCGAGGGATCTGAGAGCTGCGCGTTGATTGCCGCGGAAGCCTTGGATTCTTCAACAACGTATTCTGTAAGCTCGCTTGTGTATGCGATCGAACCTGTGAGCATACCAGATACGGCGTCCTCGTTCGGACGGATGATGCCGACGACCTTGAGGGGAGTAGCGTTGTCGTAAAGGTATTTCAGACCCGCGCTTGTGTCCCGCATATCGGTGTAAAGACCGGTGCGCTCGTCAAGAGTGTAGCAGTCTGCGGGGAAGATGGTGCGGAATTCCATATCAAGAATCTCCTGATATGTCCATCTGTCGGTATTTACGGTAAGAGGAGTCTTGTTGATAGCAGCGTCAACGATAATGTCGATCTCCTCCTCGGAGATAAGACCGAGCGCATAGAGTGCCATATCTGCGATCTCGTTATTGGAATCGAGAACGAGAACGACCTCATTGTAAGCCTCCGGCCATTTGCCCTCTACGATATCGTATTGTTTTTTAACTACAGGATTGATCATCTCACCATCGCCCGGAAGCATTTCCTGCCAGAGACCGCCGTAACCCATTGTACCGGTCATCATGGATGACATGGAACTGTTCGAGGATGATTGCATACCTTCGAGTTCTTCGCTGTTCGAGAGAAGCTTACCAATAAATTTACCCATGATCTCGCTGATCTGAGCATTGGTGTCGGAATGTATGATGGTGCCGTCAACGTTCTTTGTGTAGAGAAGAAGGTTGATATTGTAGCCGTAATGAATACCGCTGATAGCGTCGTGCAGACCGAGTTCGGATTCGGAATCGGTATACTCGCGCTCAATGAACTGCTTAAAGGACTTGAGGTCGTTCTTCTGCGATTCGATGCTGTTGAGTATGTTTACGAAATCGTACATAACCGTCTTGCTGTAGACCGCGTCAAGTTCGTGCTCCTCCTTCGACTCTGCCACGTCGATCATGGATAACATAAGGCTTCCGAGGTCAACGTGTGTCGACTCGAGCATGATGGGAGAAGATGAAAGGGTGTCTTCCTGAACAGTGTTGATATAAGCAGTGAGACCGTTCGAAACGGCATAGATAAGCGCAATACCGATGATGCCGATACTTCCTGCAAAGGACGTAAGCAGAGTTCTGCCTTTCTTGGTGAAGAGGTTGCGCAGAGAAAGACCGAATGAGGTGAAGAGCGACATTGAGGACTTACCCATATTCTTGTGCTTGGGTGCTTCAAGAGTATTCTCATCTATCTCGAAGGGGTTTGAGTCGTCAATGATCTTACCGTCGCGGAGCTTGACGATTCTGTTTGCGTATTCTTCTGCAAGCTCGGGGTTGTGGGTGACCATAACAACGAGACGGTCCTTGGCTACCTCCTTGAGGAGCTCCATGACCTGAACGCTCGTTTCGCTGTCAAGTGCACCCGTGGGTTCGTCCGCAAGAAGGATATCGGGGTCGTTGATGAGCGCACGCGCGATCGCAACTCTTTGCATCTGACCGCCCGACATCTGGTTCGGCTTTTTATGAAGCTGATCGCCGAGTCCGACTTCAGCAAGAGCTTTCTTTGCTCTCGCACGTCTCTCCTTGCGTCCCACGCCCGAAATTGTCAGCGCAAGCTCAACATTCGCCAGAATCGACTGGTGGGGAATAAGGTTGTAGCTCTGGAAAACAAAGCCTATGGTGTGGTTGCGATAGGAATCCCAGTCGCGGTCTTTATATTTTTTGGTCGAAATACCGTTGATAATAAGATCGCCGCTGTCATATCGGTCAAGACCGCCGATCATGTTAAGCAGAGTGGTTTTACCCGAGCCCGAAGGACCGAGTATCGCAACAAATTCATTGTCGCGCAGATTGAGCGAAACACCGTCGAGAGCGACCTGCGTAAGCTCACCTGTTTTGAAGGTCTTTTTCAAACCTTTAAGTTGAAGCATCGTTTACCTCCGTAAGTAATGAATAAAATATCTTATTATAAATTATACTACCAAAAAATAAACGGAACATCAACAATAAAAATTAAAAATTGAACTTAATGTATTTTTTTTATTAATGTTTGCAAAATCGTCATTTTTTTGTTGTATAATAAAGAAAAAAGCAACGCAGGAGAAGATTACCGTGAAGGATTACAAAGGTAAATTAATATCTATCCTCGGCGACAGCATATCCACCTTTGAAGGCTATATCCCGAAGGCAGACGGCGTAAATCCCGATCACCGTCCGCGTTATCCGCAGGATAATCTTCTGACCGATGTTAATGAAACCTGGTGGATGAAGGTCATAAACGAGCTCGGCGGAGTTCTCGCTGTCAACGACAGTTGGGCGGGTTCGACCGTATCAAATCACCGCGACGAAAACGAGAAGGATTTCGGCCCCGATGCCGCAATGGCATCGCTGACAAGAATTCGTAATCTCGGCTCAAAGGGTTATCCCGATCTGATCTTCCTTTTCGGCGGAACAAACGACGCGGGAAAAATGGTGGAGAAAGGTGAATTCAATAAGGATTATTCATTCGACCTTTCCCGCACAAAATGGGATTGTTTTGCTGACGCTTACTGTGAAACTATACAGCGCCTTCGTCATTTTTATCCCGATGCCGAAATAATTGCCCTGACTCCTTCAATAAGCGGCGGATATTATGATAACAGCCGCCTTTCGGAGTTTGCGGATCTCGTTCTTGAGATCTGTTCGCACTATAAAATAAAATGTATTGATCTGCGCCTCTCGGACTTGACTTTTGATATGCTCCCCGATACTCTGCATCCGAATGCCGAGGGTATGGAATGCATCTACCGTGCCGCGATCAATAAAATGAAAGAGGTATAAATGAAACTGATCATTACCGATATCAAGGATTTCAGAATCCCCGTTCTCGGGGAACATAAAATAATAAAACCCGATGCCATGATAAAGCATTGCATCGGATGCTTCGGGTGTTGGATCAAGACTCCGGGTGAATGCGTCATAAAGGACGGCTACAGCTGTACCGGTTGGGATATGGGTAAATGCGAAGAACTCATTATGATCAGCGAATGTCTTTATGGCGGCTTCAGCGCATTCGTCAAAAAGGTTCAGGACAGAGCGATCTCATATGTCCGCGGCGACTTTGATATCGTTGATAACGAAATGCGCCACAAACAGAGATATTTCAATAAGATCAGAATCACCGCGCTCTTTTACGGCGAGGATATAACCGAGGGAGAAAAGCGCACGGCGGAAAAGATCGTCAAAGCCAATGCCAAGAACTTTTACGCTAAAGTCGAAAAGGTACTTTTCTACAAAAATATTTCCGAGCTTGAGGGGGTGACGTTGTGAGAATCGCTCTTATCAATGCAAGTCCTAAATGCAAAGAGAGCGCCAGCGGAGCGCTGATAAATGTTTTTCTCGCCTGCGCACACAAAAAGTGCGACTGTACCGTGATCGCAATGAACAAGCCAACGGTAACCGATGAGATTATTGAGTGTCTCAAAACCTGCGATGTTTGGGTGATCTTCTATCCCGTATACGTTGACGGTGTACCGGGTCACATCCTCTCCTGCCTCAAAGTCTTCGAGGAAAAGAAGAATGTTTTCGGACAAAAGTATATATACGCCGTCCCGAATTGCGGATTCCACGATGGAAGACAGTGTGGGCCATCTATCGAAATCATCGGACATTGGTCAAAAAGAGCGGGGCACTTTTTCGGCGGCGGTGTGGGTATCGGAGGCGGAGGCGCGCTCACAACGCTGCTCCATATGAAAGCGGGAGACAAGCCGAAGTCAAAAATTGATAAAAGCCTCAATTTTCTGCTCGTAAAGATACTCGAAGAAACTTTTTTTGAAAATATTTATGCCACTGTGAGCTTGCCGCGAGCTATCTATAAGATGGCTGCAGAGTACGGATGGGGCAGAAGTCTAATACAAAACGGTAAAAAGCGCAGAGATATCAGCGCAATTCCTGAAAAATAAACCAACGCTTTCGGCAACGAAAAAAACTCAAAAAAATTCACGTTTTTTCAAAAAAAATTGAAAAAAGGTATTGACAAACAGATCCAAAAGTGCTATAATATTAGCGTTGTCGAAAGCAACACGCGAGAGTGGCGGAACTGGCAGACGCGCACGTTTGAGGGGCGTGTGGTTCACACCGTACGGGTTCAAGTCCCGTTTCTCGCACCAAGCAAAGCAGCCGTATGGCTGCTTTGCTTATATCATAAGAAAGTATGCAGATGTGTGCGGATACAATTTCGTCGCTTGTAGCATATTTTTTAATTAAATATGCGGATGTGGCGGAATTGGCAGACGCGCTAGATTCAGGTTCTAGTGAAAGCAATTTCATATGGGTTCAAGTCCCTTCATCCGCACCAAACAAAGACAACCCGAACTTGTTCGGGTTGTCTTTGTTTTATGTGAATAATAAAGACGAAGACCCCCTTGCTGTTGCCG
>JAZSMP010000094.1:0-6220 GCA_045535915.1 Eubacteriales bacterium
AGGTCGTTTATTGCATAAAAGTCTACGGTCACGGTGACCGAGATAGTGCAGGTGTCGCAGAAATTGTCCGAATCGGTGTCGGTGTGAGTACCCGCGGGACAGACATATGCTTCGGTGGTGATGACATCGGAAGTCTCGATCGGATCGTTTGTAACTCTGCATCCGACCGAGGATATAAGTAAAAGTGCGCTGAGCACGAGTGCGAGTATTTTCTTCAAAGGAAGCCTCCGAAATATCGAAAAATGTAATTAATTATAACATATTGTAGGATTTTTGTCAATCGGGAGAGAAAAAGTCGGAATAAAAGTGCGATATTTTTGCCAAAAGGTATTGACAGACGTAAAAATGTATGCTATAATATATGAGCACTATGAGTGCACTGTTTTAGCCGGTGTGGCGGAACAGGCAGACGCCGCGGACTTAAAATCCGCTGATACGAGAGTATCGTACCGGTTCAAATCCGGTCACCGGCACCATACAGTGCCGAAGGATAACCGGCAAATTCAATATCGCGGAGTGGAGCAGTTGGTAGCTCGTCGGGCTCATAACCCGGAGGCCGTGTGGTTCAAGTCCCACCTCCGCAACCAAAAAATTCCTCGGACTTGCTCCGAGGATATTTTTTACCTATTCACTATTCACTATTCACTCTTCACTTTTCTCTCGTTTCACCGAGGAATTTTTTTGGAAGTAACAAGTAATAGTGAATAGTGAAAAGGTATCATATATAGCTTTTTGCCGAGGCAAAAAGCATTTTTATCTTGAAAAGTAATAGGTATTATGATATATTTGATATAGCAAGGTGAAAGGTGGTAAGGCTATGTCTAACAGTCCTTTGATAGTAAAATCAAAAGCGTTTGCACTTGAAGTAATAAAGGTATGCAAGGAACTTAGAGTAGCAAAGTGCGAGAGTGCTTTGATTAATCAGTTTTTGCGCTCGGGAACTAGCATAGGCGCGAATATTCGAGAAGCATTTTATGCTCACGGCAAGGCAGATTTTATTGCCAAATTACAAATTGCTTTGAAAGAGTGCTCGGAAACAGAATATTGGATTGAACTGATTATAGAAAGCGGATATTATAACAATAAAACATTGCTTGAAAATTGTATTGAGATTAAAAGAATATTGATTGCTTCTATCAATACTGCTAAGGATAATAAATGAAAACTCTTTTTGTTGCTTTTAAAGGTAATAACAATACTTCATTTCATTTAGTTAGCCGATTAAATGAGAGAGCATTGTTTTTAACCAATTCTTTTACTGGCCTTGAAAAAGATATTACGAGCTTTGATTGTGATTTTGATACTATATATATGTTTGGCAGTGATAAAGAATTAGCTAATGAAATTCGCATAGAGTTTTGCGCTTGTTATAATGGTGAGCATATGTGTACCGGTTTTGATTTGTTACCTTTAGAAAGAAAACTGAATGAAGTAAACATTTCGTATTGTATTTCAAAAACTCCAACCAAATATTTATGTAACGCCGCATATTATCACATGTTGAAAAAGAATCCAAATACCGTTTTCATTCATATTCCGTCACAAAGTGGTATGAACGAAACTTTGATGAACAGATTAACAGAGATGTTTTGAAATGCATCTTTTTCGGCACCTCTACTCAAAAAAGAACAAGGTGATCTCAGATCACCTTGTTCTTTTTTGCTTACGAAGAAGACTTGAAGCACCTTGTCATTCGCCGGCGAATGACAAATGGTTTGCGCGCGACCGCCGAATAGAATTATTTTGCCCAATAATGCGCGCAAACGGGTGGTTACAAGTCCCACCTCCACCTCGCGGCTCACGAGTTGTATCCCCGTAAATCTCACCGTTTCTCCCTCTCTCCCACATTATTTTATCAATCTTAATTCAAATATATTGACAAACCCCCGCTCAAGAGTTATAATTAATTGATCAACTATTCTTCCAAAGGAGTACCGCATTATGGACAGATCGTTTTTCTTCAAAGATGCCGTTTGGGTAGGGAAGTCGGAGAGGACTCCGTCTACCTTCACCGTGCTTCGCGGTCGTTTTTGCATATCCGAGCCCGAAAAAGTGACGCTCAGTGTTCTTGGCTTGGGATTCTTCAAGTGCTATATAAACGGTAAATGTATCAATCCTGATACCTTTTTGCCTCTTTCGTCGGATTTTGAAGCTTCCTGCGATCCGCGCGAGGAGGTGCTTTCGGGTCACAGAGTCTACGTTCCCGGCTTTGATATAACCCCATTCGTCACATTCGGCGAAAACGTTATAGCTATCCATTTCGGCGGAGGTTGGTATACTCACAGCAATCGCGTTTTCGGACTTCCCAAGGCTATTTATTGCATTACCGAGGAGCGTGGCGGCAAAGAGACGAATCATTTCGTTTCGGACGAAAGCTGTCGGGTCGGTGATTCCTTCGTTTCGGCATATGAGTTCGTTCGATATGAAAATCACGACTATGAAGGCTCTGCCGATTGTTTTGGCGTTGATTTTGACGACAGCTCCTGGGAGAATGCCGCTATCGTCGAGGATCTTGACACCGAATATTGCTCGACCGATTGTCCGCCCGATAAACTGATCGCGGAATTGCCCTTGAAGGTAATCAAGAAAAGCGAAAATTGCATCATATACGATTGCGGCAGGAATACCACGGGCTATCCCGTACTTGAGATTTTGGCAGAGCGCGGAGAGACGGTCAGCGTCCGCTTTGCCGAGGAAGCTCTCCCCGACGGAAGCCTTGATCCCACGCATATGCATAAGCAGAACTTTGCGCTAAAATCGGACGGACAGAGACGTATCGTTCAGCCTGAATTCACCTGGTACTGCTTCAGATACCTTGAGGTCACGGGCAATGCCGTTCCGCTTTGTGTAAAAGAGGTTTACGCTGACGTCCCGCGCGCGTCCACTTTCGAATGCGACAACGAGACGCTGAACTGGACCTATAATACCTTCATCCACACGATGCTCTGCAATATGCACACGGGGCATCCCTCCGATTGCCCGCATCTTGAACGCCGCGGCTATACCGGCGACGGTCAGCTTACCTGCCACGCGGTAATGTCCACACTTGACGCAAGAGCTTTCTATACCAAATGGCTCCGCGATATTGCCGACAGTCAGGATACGCTCAGCGGTCATATCCAGTATACCGCGCCCTACATCAGAAGCGGAGGCGGTCCCGGCGGATGGGGATGCGCTATCGTCGAGGTGCCTTATGTGCTCTACAAGCATTACGGCGACGCCGGGGTGCTTTCGGAATACTACGATAATATGCGAAGATATATCGACTATCTCGAGGCTCATTCGGAGTTTGGACTTATCACGAGCGACAAGAAGGGCGAATGGTGTCTTGGGGATTGGTGCGGACCAAACATACTCTATCCCGATAGGGATATCACCTCGCATAATCAGCAGGTTATCATCCCCGCGCCTTACGTAAATACCTATTTTATGGTGAAATCGCTTAAGACCATGCGTAAGATCGCATTGATCCTTCAAAAGGACGGGGATATAGCAGAATACGACGCGAAGATCCGCGAGCGCAAGCGCGCCATTCAGGCGGCGTATTTCAACACCTTTGACGGTAATTTCGTTATGAACGTTCAGGGCGCGAACGCCTTTGCCGTAGATCTCGGTCTCGGAAATGCAACTACATATGCAAATATGGTATCCTACTATAAAAAGCTCGGGTATTTTGACACGGGAATCTTTGCAACCGACGTTCTTATCCGTACACTGTTCGAGCACGGTGACGCAGAGCTTGCGGTGGATATCCTCACCAACAACGGCTCTCAAGGCTACGAGCATTGGCGGCAGAACGGCGCAACCACCTTCCATGAATATTGGGACAGCAACAGAAGCCGTTCGCATTGCCATCCGATGTTTGGAGCGCCCGTGGCGTATTTCTTCGAATACCTTTTGGGAATCAGACAGACAGAGGATTCGTGCGGTTATTCTGAGCTGGTAATATGTCCGCAGGCACTTTCAAGATTCGGCAGAATGTCGGGAAGCATGGAAACGCCTCGCGGCAGGGTCTCGGTCAGCTACGAAAGAGAAGACGGCGGAGTGAGATTCGATATTACTGTTCCCCAAAGTTCCAAAGCGGTCCTGCGTGTTTTGGGTACCGATCATACACTCACCGAGGGAGAAAACGAGATTTTTGTTACAGAGCAATAAAAGATACTGACCTCATTTGCCTTTTGTTTTAAAAGAAAAGTAAGGTCGAAAAACATTGACTATTCCTTACAATTGTGATATAATCATATTGTAAAGTGAGGTACACCGCTATGAATGACTGCATATACAAATACGAAATGCATATCCACACCAGCCCGTGCAGCGGCGGAGGTTCGGATATTCGCGAGCACATAGATAAACTGATCGAAAAAGGCTACAGTGGAATGGTGGTTACCAATCATTTTTACGCAGGAGACACGCGGATCGACAGAGATCTGCCGTGGGAGGATTTTGTCGATGCTTACAGACAGGATTACCTTTACGGTCTTGAATACGCCAATGAACGCGACTTTGATCTGCTGTTCGGACTTGAGGAGCACGTGGGCGGCGGTCAGGAGATACTTATTTACGGCATAACGCCGGAGTTGATCGCGGAGCATCCCGAGCTGAAGAACGCGTCGGCGGAGACATTTGCCGAGGTCGTTCACACCGCGGGCGGACTTGTCTATCAGGCACATCCCTACCGCGCGAGATGGTACATCAGCGCACCATTTCCGCTCGAATGCCTTGATAAGCTCGACGGCATCGAGGTCTACAACTCGGGAAACGACCCCGAGTGGAACGAAAGTGCGCAAAAATTGGCACAGGAGAGAGGTCTTGCTTGCGTTGCGGGTTCGGACGGACACAGTGTAGCATCTGCCGGTCGATCGGGTATTACCGCAAGTGAGCGAATCAGAAGTAACGAGGACCTTATCCGCATACTGAAAAGCGGAGAATATACAATTTTCGTGAATGAATAAACAGGGAGACGAATTATGGAATACAGAATTTTAGGAAAAACAGGACTTGAAATATCGCGCCTCGGATTTGGCGGCATTCCGATCCAGAAGATCGACGCCGAGGGCACAAAGGCTCTTATCGGCGACCTCGTAAAGGAAGGCGTAAACTACATCGACACCGCACGCGGATACACCGTGAGCGAGGAGTATCTCGGCTACGCGCTCGAGGGCGTGCGTGAGCATTTTGTGCTTGCTACCAAGAGTATGGCGCGCACGAAGGAGGCAATGGCGAAGGATATTGATATAAGCCTTAAAAACCTCCGCACCGATTACATCGACCTGTATCAGGTACATAATCCCTCTGCCGCGGATCTCGAAAAGGTTATGGCAGAGGGCGGGGCGCTCGAGGCTCTGCTTGAGGCCAAGGCTTCGGGAAAGATCGGACATATCGGGATCACGCTCCATTCGGTCGAGCTTTTCGCAAAAGCGATAGATCTGCCGTGGGTCGAGACGGTCATGTTCCCCTACAATATCGTCGAGACGCAGGGCGAGGAGCTGATCGCGAAGTGCGCGGAGAAGAATATCGGATTTATCTGTATGAAGCCTCTGGCGGGCGGCGCGATCGAGGACGCCGAGGTCGCACTCCGCTTTATCGTCAGCAACCCCGCCGTGACCGTCGTAATTCCCGGAATGGCGGAAAAGAAGGAGATCGCGCAGAACGTGGCGGCGGCTTCCGATACGTCTCCTCTCAGCGCAGAGGAGCAGGAAAAGATCGCAAAGATCAAGGATGATCTCGGCACGAATTTCTGCCGCAGATGCAACTATTGCGCGCCTTGCTCCGTAGGAATCAATATCCCCGGCGTTTTTCTGTTCGAGGGATATTACAGCCGCTACGACCTCAAGGATTGGGCAATGAGCCGTTATTCGACTCTGCCGAAGACGGCGTCCGACTGCATAGAATGCGGTGTTTGCGAAACACGCTGTCCCTATAATCTCCCTATCCGCGATATGCTGAAAAAAGCCGCGGCGGTAATGGGAAAATAATTACCGATTACATCACACCGAAAGGCGGTATACTTTTATGATCATCAGATCCGACTGGCACATTCACAGCGAATATTCTTACGATGCGGAAAATCCGCTCGAGCTTATTGCCGAAAGGGCGACAGAACAGGGACTTTGCCGCATCGGTATCACCGACCACGCAAATTTCAACGACAAGAAATTCCTCGGAGATCTTCACGCATCGGTTGCGGGCGTCCGCGAGGCACAGAAAAAGTATCCCT
>JAZSMP010000056.1:0-26781 GCA_045535915.1 Eubacteriales bacterium
CCATCAACATCGCAGGCGGCAAAACTCGCGGCTAATACTTTATAAAGCGTCAGAAGCCATATGGCTTCTGACGCTTTATAAAGTATTAGCCGCGAGTTTTGCCGCCTGCGATGTTGATGGTAGTTCCGTGAATATATGCAGAACGTTCGGATGCGAGGAAGGCGATTGAAGAAGCAACTTCTGAAAGCTTTCCGGAGCGTCCGAGAGGAGTGGTGCTGGTCTTTGAGTAGCCTGCACGAAGCTGATCTACGGTGATTCCTCTTGTGTAAGCAAGAGCTGTTTCATATGAAATGGTACGGAGTCCTGTGGCTTCAAGGATACCGGGGGCAATGCCAACAACCTTTACTCCGAGTCTTCCGAGTTCTTTTGCCCAAGAACGGGTCAGTGAGTTTACAGCATTCTTGGAAGCAGCATATACGCTTTGTCCTTCAGATCCTTCAAGACCGCATTCGGAAGAAACATTGATGATGACACCTGCACCCTGAGCAACCATAATTCTTGCAGCAGCCTGAGTCATAAGGAAAAGACCTTTAACATTAACGTTCATAACTTTGTCCCATACAGCTTCGTCAAGCTCGTACTGCTGACCGGGATCTACCAGAAGTCTGGGAATATTGATACCGGCGTTATTTACGAGGACGTCGATCTTTCCGTATTTTTCAACAGCTTTGGCAACGACGTTGTCGATGTCTTCCTTTTTGGTAACGTCACAGGGAACGTATATATAGTCGCCTGTACCCTTTTCAAATTCGGGAGCATTGGGATTCATATCGGCGACAACTACGTTAGCGCCATCAGCAAGGAATTCGGTTACTGTAGCATAACCGATTCCCGACGCACCGCCGGTAACGATAACGGTTTTACCTTCAAGATTGAGCCAAGTGGAATTCATAATAAGTACCTACCTTTAAATAATTAATTATTGTCTTTGAGAAAGATGTAAGAAAGCGCAAAGTAAGATGCGGTGTATGCAAGGAGCCCGAATACGATATCTCCGAGATAAGAAATGAAAATATCCAACAGTTCGAATACCGTTGAGGGGGCGCCGAGTACAACGAAGTCTGCAAACAATCTTTGTACTATGAAAATGAGAGAAGTAATAACCGCCCCTGCAAATGCAGGGATCAGGATAGGATTCTTTTTAATTCTAAAGAAACCTTTAAACGGATAAACATTTTCCATTTCGTCATAATCGACAGTTTCGATATATTTTGACGCCTTTAACATGGCTCTTACGTGCGCAAAATGTTTTTTGCACATGTGATTTGCAATTAAAGCGATAACTGCAAGAACCAATAGATCGATAGCGATCGAGTAGATAACCATGGGTATATCAAAAGCAATGTCTATATATCCGTCGATGACCGAAGAAACGACCAGATTGAGAATGTGCTTGAGTAAAACTATGGTAACAATAAAAATGTATGTTTCAGTTTTATTCACACGTCCTTTGTGAGTTCCGTATACCGAGTAAGCGAGTGAAGAGATCAAAAATGAAATATAAAGTGTATCGAATACCAGAACTGTATAATTCAATACAATGGGTAATACTGTGTACTCGAAAGAGATGTTGCTTTCGATTTGAACATATATCGGCGAAAGTGCGCATGAATTAAGTATGGCAACCAAAAGCGAAAGTAAGTAGATTGGGAAATGCGGCGATTTAGCTGCAGGTGAGTTGTTTTTGGTCATAATTAATCTCCGTTATTATCATCATCATTATCGGAAGTATCATCAATCTTCATTTGTTCCAGTACAGACATTGCCGGGGAAACTGGTGCTCGGAGTCCAAGATGTTCATAGGCTCTATGAGTGGCGCATCTGCCTCTTGGTGTACGAGAGAGGAATCCAAGCTGAATCAGATAGGGTTCATAAACGTCTTCGAGAGTGACTGATTCCTCGCCAACAGTTGCCGCCAAAGTCTCAAGACCGACGGGTCCTCCGTTGTAATATGAAATAATTGTTTCAAGCATACGTCTGTCGGTGTTATCAAGACCGAGTGAATCGATTTCAAGTTTAGTAAGGGCGTATGATGCGATTTCTGCATCAATAACGTCCTTGCCTTTGACTTGCGCAAAGTCACGGACTCGTTTGAGGAGCCTGTTTGCGATTCTCGGTGTACCTCTGGAACGAGATGCGATCTCAAGCGCGCCTTCGCTGTTTATGGGGAGACCGAGAATGCCCGCGCTTCTTGTTACGATAGAAGAGAGTTCTTCGGGTGTGTACAGTTCAAGCCTTGAAATAACGCCAAATCTGTCTCTGAGCGGTGTTGAAAGCTGACCTGCTCTTGTGGTGGCGCCTATTAACGTAAAGGGCGCGAGATCAATTCTGATGCTTCTGGCTGCGGGACCTTTTCCTATGATAATATCAAGGACGTGGTCTTCCATCGCGGGATAAAGAATTTCTTCAACCGATCTCTGGAGACGGTGAATTTCATCGATAAAGAGCACGTCGCCGGGCTGAAGATTTGTCAAAAGTGCGGCAAGATCGCCTTGCTTTTCAATAGCCGGTCCCGACGTTACTCTGAGATTGACGCCCATTTCTGCGGCAATAATCGCGGCAAGCGTAGTTTTGCCCAGACCCGGAGGACCGTAAAGCAGAACATGATCAAGCGTGTCATGACGCATTTTTGCAGCTTCAATATATACCTTTAGATTCTCCTTCACTTTTTCCTGACCGATATAATCCTCAAGCGTATGAGGTCGTAACGAATTATCATATTCATCCTCGGTAGGTATATATGAAGAATTAACTATTCGGTTTTCAAAATCAAATTCTTCGTTCATAATAAATCCTTAGAGCTTATTTCATTAATTTTTTCAGAGCTTCTCTGATGATGTCTTCGAGTTCGAGATTTGTCGTGTCAATAGTTTTCAAAGCTTCGGAAGCGGCGCTTCGGTTGAATCCCAACACGATCAGAGCGTCGATTGCCTCATTATATTTGCTCGAATCTTTTTTACCGACAAAAATTTCAGTGTTTTCGATTTCAGACGACGAAGCTTTTGTCGCAGAAAGCTTGTCTTTGAGTTCAAGTATAATTCTTGCGGCTGTCTTTGGGCCAATACCGGGAGCTTTTGAGATGGATTTCTTATCGTCATTATATATTGATGTCGCTATACCGTCCGGCGTCATAAACGAAAGCAAGGACATTGCTGCTTTTGGACCTATGCCTGAGACTGTAATCAAAAGTTTGAACATATTCAGTTCATCGGTATCCTTGAATCCAAAAAGCTCTATTCCGTCCTCGCGAACAGAAAGATGAGTGTATAAAATTATATCTGATTCGCCATTGAAGGATTTTGAGGATATCGTCGTCTGAGTGTTAGCGCTTACTGTCATTGCGTAAGCAACACCGCCAACATCAATTACAGCACGGGACTCTTCATTTAAAATCAGTTTGCCTTTAATATAGTAAAACATCTTATTTTAAGTTTCCTTCCGGTGATTCGCGGTCAGTATCGGCGATGGCAGTTTCTTCCATGGGCTCTTCTTTGGTTTTGTGCACACCTCTGCCATCTATCTCATCGGCGATTTTTACCCAAATGCAGGACAGAGGCTTTTCGAAAATGATTATAAAGATAAACAGTCCGAGAGAAAGAAGCGAGATGGTTAAGCCAAGTGTGAAAGTTTTGGGCGCATATTTGAATTCCACAGTATGCTCACCCGCCGAATCGATGTTAAATGCAATTACCGCTTCAAGAGCTTTGTTGTATTCAATTTCTTTGCCGTCAACGTATACCTTCCAGCCTTCGTCATAAGGAAGGGTAGTAAATACTGTAGTTGCATCATTTCCGGTAACATAAGTGCCGGTTATATGATGTTCTTTCCAATCCTCGGAGATTTCCATTTGTTCTTTGGCAAGATCGGAGAGCGCGTCTTTTGCAAGTTCTACATCGATATAATAAACAGAATTTACATTGGGAGTAACATAAAGAACATCTGCTTTCAAGGTCATTCCGACATTTACGTTGTCGCCTTCGCTAAAGAATCCTAAAGATACAATTCGTGTTGTTTCGCTGGCATAGAAAGTACCGTTCGACTTGTTGTTTACCTTAAGATCAACTTCGCGAGGATAATCAGACGGGAGGTAGAAGAAGTATTCTGCGTCCTTTTCTGCAGTAAAGTTATAGGTCAGTGTAGCTGTTGAACCCGAAACTTCCGGTCTGTATTCATAGTAAGCAGAGTTGGTTTTGGTCGAGAGATTTGTTGTGGATTCTTCTGTTTCAACGGGAATAAAGAAGTTCAGCACTTCCTCGGACCCGATCATTGCGCTTAATAGTCCGTTGACATTTTCCATAGGTGTTTTGCCTTTGAATTCAAAATCAAGCACGGATGGATCTACAGAGTAGGCAAGTGAAAGGGCGTTGTCGTTGATATATGCATAATAGTCGGTCTTGTTATAAGAAACAGGTTCGAGATCGGTAAGATCGTAATACTCGGATATATCGGCATTTTCACCATCAATAATATACTTGATACCGAGCAGAGAATCGGTTATGATATTACCGCCGAGATATTTTGACCAATGCGATTTTGAAGCATATCCGAGATTTGCCAGAAATTTGATTGTTTCTTTGTTGAGGGTGGAGGTGGAGTTCGTAAGTCCTCTGATGTTCAGTGCCATGTTGTCGCAATATTTGCGGTGAACATTCTTTTCGTATCTGAAAAACGAAGGATCGTTTTCCACAATACTGTCCGTAAGCGGACGAAGAGATCCTACAAAATCATTGTAACTGCTGTAAGAAGAATAAATTACATCGTTTCCGAATTCAACGCAATTTACGATTCCGCTGCCGAAAGCCTCAATACATACGAAAACAAGAAGCATGAGCGCGGCCGTCTGCCTTCTCTTGGTTCGTATCATAACACAAAGAATGATACCAACCATTACAATGCACAGAATTGACAGCCAAATTACTTCAAGAGTTTTAAGAGGTTGATCAAATTCAACTTTTCCGCTGATTCTTTCGACCACAGCATGGTATTCGAATTTTTGAGCAACAGCGAGGAAAAGAACCATTAATGCACCTATGAATCCTACGGTGCGGGATGACGTTCGTCTGATCTGTCCCATGCCCTTGTAAGCCAATACTATGAGGAAGAAGCAGAGCATGAAGGAATATCGGTAATTAAGCCAATTGGGTTTCTGGAAACCGTGCCAGATCATATCAAGGGTATTGATAGAAAAGGAAAGTACAAAAAATGCGATGAGTCCCGCTGAGAATACTTTTTCGCGGGTGGTGAATTTCTTCGAGAGAAAATATATCGGAACGCAGAACAGAGTTAAAACACCGCAATAAACGAAGGGAAGACCTTCGGGTCTGACGGTATCGTAAGATCCGGGGAAGAATTTCGTGATAAAATCGATGATGTCAAATCGGACAGAGAAAGAGAAATTTGGGTTGGAAAATTCATTCTTACCGAATTGCAGAGAATAATATGCCGATGCAACGATAACCATTGAAATACCGATCGCAAGGACTGAGAAGCAACCGATCCTCAAGAAGGATTTTATAAAGTGCTTCTTTTCTTCCGAGGGATTGTTGCGGTTGTTTTCATTGTGAGCAAAATAATAGAAGAAAAAATATGCGGCAGTGTAGATACAAGCCATGTAACCAATGTAGAAATTGCTCAACAAAGTGAGCGCAAGCATTGTTACAAAAAGCTTGTACTTTTTGTTTTTTATCAGTTCTTCAATACCCAGCGTCAGGAGAGGCAGCCACATCAACGCATCGATCCACATGGAATTGTGCTGCTGTACAACAGCATAAGAACACATCGAATACAATACGCCGCAAATTACAACATTGGTTTTATTAAGTCTTTCGGCAGTTTTATGGAGATAATATCCCATTGTAAAGCCTGAAATCCCTGCTTTGATAAGGAAAATGCAGAGAAGAGCCTCGAGCATTCTTCCTTGAGGAAACAGGCATACAATATACGAAAGTGGGCTGGCTATATAATATGCATAAATGCCTAAAAATTCACCGCCGAGCTGTCTTGCAAAAGAATAGAGAAGCGAATTATCTCCACAGACGGCGTTTCTCAGAGCTTCGTAAAAGTAAACGTACTGACCATTAAGATCAAGCACGAGAACCGAACCGTTTCCGATCGGATGAAGTCCCATCGACAGATAGATCAAAAAATACAGAATCGCCGGAATACCAAAGCAATAAGCCAAATATGAGAATTCTTTTTTCGTTTTGAAAATGCCCGTCTTTCCTCTTGCTGAAAGCGCACATTCTCCGTACTGATTGTCTTGTTTCTTCTTTATAACTAAAAACATGAAATTTCTCCAAGTCAAATATTTATTCACATAATTATATCACAAATTGTATTGCAAGTAAATATGTTTGGCTATTTTTGTAGCAGAAAAAAATAAAAGATACAAAATATGAATAAAAATATTCACATTCTTATTTGACATTAAGATAATTATGTGGTATAATTTATAATGGTTAATTTTTGAATGGAAGGTGAGATAATGAAGATCCTTGGAATCGACCCCGGACTTGCGACGATAGGTTGGGGTGTAATAGAGACAAACGGATATAAACATTCGCCGGTAAATTACGGACATATCGATACGCCTCCCAAGCTTAGTGTTGAAAAAAGGTTCTCGAAGATATACAAGGAGCTTTCTGATATTATTGAAAAGTTCAAACCCGATTGTGTTGCGGTTGAGGAACTGTTTTTTAATACCAACATTACTACCGGAATAAAGGTTGCGGAAGCACGCGGAGTTATTTTGCTATGTTGCGAACATCACGGTGTACAGATTTCTGAATATACGCCGCTTCAGGTAAAACAATCTGTAGTCGGATACGGACGAGCCGACAAAAAACAAGTTATCACAATGGTGACACTGCTATTATCATTACCCGCACCTCCCAAACCCGATGATACGGCAGATGCTCTTGCAATAGCTATCTGCCACGCCCATTGCGGCGGTTCGAGAATTGCAAAATACTATAACGGACAGATTTGATATGTGGATTGCTGAAAATTGGAAAGACTACAAACTTCTCGACACCTCAGACGGTGAACGACTTGAAAAATGGGGCGATTATATTCTCGTTCGTCCCGACCCCCAGGTTATATGGAAAACAGAAAAAAACTTAAACGAATGGCGCAAAGCGCACGGAGTGTATAACCGTTCTTCTTCAGGCGGAGGAGGTTGGAAGGTTAACAAACTTCCGAAAGAATGGAATATTTCTTACGGTGATCTGAAATTTGTTTTACGTCCAATGGGATTTAAGCATACTGGGCTATTTCCCGAACAGGCAGTAAACTGGGATTGGTTTTCGTCTCTTATCAAGGCATGTCCTTACCCTGTTCGCGTTTTGAACTTGTTTGCTTACACCGGCGGCGCCACAATTGCAGCTGCCGCTGTCGGCGCGTCTGTTTGTCACGTTGACGCGGCTAAGGGCATGGTAGCGCAAGCAAAAGAAAATGCAGCGTTGTCGGGACTTCAGGATGCTCCGATCAGATACATTGTTGATGATTGCAAGAAGTTTGTTGAGCGTGAAATCAGACGCGGACACAAATACGAAGCCATTATTATGGATCCGCCTTCTTACGGAAGAGGACCTTCGGGCGAGGTTTGGAAAATCGAGGAAGCTATTGATGAACTGATAAAACTTTGTGCTCAATTGTTGTCCGACAGACCGCTCTTTTTCCTCGTTAACTCTTATACAACAGGTCTTTCCCCCTTAACGATGAAGTATATGATCGATCTCGAAATTACTTCCCGTTACGGAGGCAAATGCGAGGCTGGTGAAATTGCCCTTCCCGTTGTTTCAAGAGGCACTGCATTGCCTGCGGGCGCAAGTGCCAGATGGACTTCTTTTGGAGGAGACGGCAGATGAGAACGCATTTTATTGAAACGCGCAATCTTACATTTTCGTATGATGATGTTGATTCTACCGATAAAAAGCAGAATTATGCATTGCGCGGAGTCAGCACCGTAATTGAACGCGGTGAGTATGTTGCCGTGGTCGGAAGAAACGGATCGGGAAAATCTACATTTGCAAAGCTTTTGAATCTTGTTCTGGAGCCGAACGGCGGAGATGTTCTTATTAACGGCAAATCGGTTTGCGGTGAACTTACCGATGAAGAGATCATTGAACTTCGCCGAAGTGTGGGCATGGTCTTTCAGAACCCCGATAACCAGATTGTTGCCACGATAGTAGAAGAGGATGTTGCCTTTGGTCCTGAGAATATCGGTGTGCCTTCGGCTGAAATTCGAACAAGAGTTGATGATGCTCTTGCTGCCGTTGGTATGTCAGAGTTTGCTCATTTTGAGCCGCACCGACTTTCGGGCGGACAAAAACAAAGGGTTGCCATTGCGGGAATTATTGCAATGATGCCGGATTGTATGATTTTTGATGAATCAACGGCTATGCTTGATCCGATAGGACGCGCTGAGGTTCTTGAGACCATGGAAAAGATGGTACGTCAGCGAAATATTACGGTAGTTAATATTACCCATCATATGAGTGAAGCGGTACGTGCGGACAGAATTATCGTTATGGATAACGGTCAGATAATCGCGGATGACGTACCGAGTAAAATATTTGCCGATGCTGAACTTATCAAAAAAGCAGGGTTGGAGCTAACACAGAGCGCCGAGCTTATTCACAAGCTTTCTGCAGCGGGATTCGAAATAAGTGATATTCCGATTACCGCTTCCGATGCGATTGAGAAGATTTGCGCGGTTCTCGAAAAGTAAATAATATGGCATTTTGTATGCCGGGATATATGGAATTGAAATGAATCATAAATTGGAATTAAGAGATGTCAGCTATGTTTACGGGGGCGGCACACCTTTTGAAGCTCATGCTTTGAGGAACATTAATTTGACGATTGAATCGGGAGCAATCACCGGAATTATAGGACATACCGGATCGGGAAAATCTACTCTTGTAAGGTTGTTTAACGGTCTTGAGCGTCCAACATCAGGAGAAGTACTACTTGACGGAGAAAATATCTGGAATGACCCTAAACAAATAGGAAAGGTCAGATTTCGTGTAGGACTTGTTATGCAGTATCCCGAATATCAATTATTTGAAGAGACTGTAAAGGCTGATATTGCATTCGGTCCTAAAAATATGTGTTTGCCGCATGATGAAATTGATGAAAGAGTTATCAAATATTCTGCTTTGGTAGGACTTGATCCCGCAGTTCTCGAGAAGTCACCGTTTGAACTTTCGGGAGGACAAAAACGTCGTGTTGCTATCGCAGGAATAATGGCTATGAAGCCCGAAATCCTCGTTCTTGACGAACCCGCCGCCGGTCTTGATCCCGAAGGCAGAAATAACATTTTCGATGCAATTGACGAATACAGAAAAAGCGAAAATGCTACGGTAATAATAGTGTCACACAGTATGGAGGACATGTCCGAACGCTGTGACAGGATTGCAGTTCTTTGCAAGGGTGAAATGATTGCAGAAGGCAATACCGATGAAATATTCTCGGATCCTCAGCTTTTGATGGATGCGGGGCTCGATGTTCCCGAAATTACAAGAATTGCTATGTTGCTCGCCGATAGAGGATATAAGTCTGATAATTCCATTTATACGGTTGACCAGGCGGTCGAATTTATTTTGAATATTAAGAACGGAGGTCTCAAATAGTGAAAAGCATTTCGCTCGGTCAGTATTATCCTTCCGATTCTGTAATTCATAAACTTGACGGAAGAACCAAGATTTTACTTGCTACGATTTTTATTATTTCAATATTTTTCTGTAAAAGTCTGACTTCTTTTGCTTTTCTTTTGCTTTTCAGTTTTGTAATTATTGCTTTGTCCAAAATACCGTTCAAGATAGTGCTCAGATCTTTACGAGCGGTGATATTTATTTTGATATTCACTTTTATTATCAACGTGTTTTTGACAAAAGGCGAGGCTGAACCGCTGTTCCAATTTTGGCGTATCAAGTTGTACGAGGAGGGTCTTTGGACAGCATTGTTTATAGCTATAAGAATTCTTTGTCTCATAATTGCATCCAGCATTTTTATATCGTTTACAACAACACCCATTCAATTGACATATGCAATTGAATCACTGCTTTCTCCTTTAAAGAAAATCAAAGTGCCGGTACATGATTTCGCTATGATGATGTCCATCGTGCTCAGATTTATTCCCGCACTTTCAGAAGAGACCGAAAAGATTATGACCGCCCAAAAGGCAAGGGGGGCAGATTTCACAAGCGGCTCGTTGCTTCAGCGCGCTCGCGCGCTTATTCCTGTGCTGATCCCTCTGTTTGTATCAGCATTCAGACGTTCCGATGAACTTGCAACCGCAATGGAGTGTCGCTGTTATCACGGAGGAGCGGGCAGAACAAGAATGACTGTTACAAGAATGGGGGCCAAAGACTACATCGCTCTGGTGCTGATGCTATTGGCTGTAATTTGTATGATAATGCTTAATTATGTTTCTTTTGGTTATTCTATGCAATGAAATTGTTTTTAAAAATCAAATATGACGGTACAAACTATGCCGGTTATCAAGTGCAAAATAACGCTCTCACTATACAACAAGAACTGAACAAGGCAACTGCTGACTTGTTTGGCGTAAAATGCGACATAACCGGTTGTAGCAGAACAGATGCCGGTGTGCACGCTCTTTGCTTTTGTGCAACTGTTCAGGAACATTCACGCGACTGTTTAAATACGGCTATACCTATTGAGCGCATACCGCAAGCTATGAATGTACGGCTTCCGGAAGACATATCTGTATTTTATGCGGAATTTGTATCCGAGGATTTTCATGCCCGCTATGATGTTAAGTCAAAAACTTATGAATATCGAATTTTGAATTCGCCACACCGAGATCCGTTTGCAGTAAATAGAGTATATCATTTTCCGAGAAATATCAGTGACTCGGATTTGATGAATATGCAAAAAGCTGCTGCTGCTATATGCGGTACACACGATTACTCTGCATTTATGGCGTCAGGTTCAAAAATTACCGATGCCGTTCGTACCGTATATTCTTGCAGCGTTAATCGGACAGATGATATAATAACAGTCAGAATATCTGCAAACGGATTTTTATATAATATGGTTCGTATTATTTGCGGAACGCTTATTGAAGTGGCAAAAGGTAATCTGGATGCCGATGATATCGGGCGAATTATTTTGTCGCGCGACAGACGCTTGGCGGGATCCACATTACCTGCTGAGGGGCTGTATCTTGTTGATGTAGAATATTGATAAGCTTATAATGAAAGGAGGCATATGAACATGAAGAAAAAACTTAAAACTATAATATCCGATGAAGAAAATTTGGATTCAGTATTTTCTGATTTCGATGACTATAATTCATATTATGAATCTGTATCGGTTGTCTTCAGAATTCTTTCTTTTATTTTATTTGCTGTACTTTTGTTATTTGTTATTTCAACTTCATTTATTGCAGCTGACGAATTCAGCTACTCAAATCTCGAATATATTACGAGAAATTTCGCATTAACTCTTGAGGAGAACAAGGACTCAACCCGCCACCCTATCAGGTATAATCCCGATTCCATGAATCAATTCGATTTGTTTGGAAAAGGATTGGCGATTTGCGGCCGCTCATCATTGTCAATATATTCTGCAACCGGAAGACTGACTTATTCCGAATCCATACAATACAGAAATCCTATAATGACTGCTTCCGGAAAATACGTTTTGATTTATGATGAAGGATCGGTAGGCTATTCCATATATAACTCTTTTGCTAAGGTCCATTCAGATATGCTCGAGAAACCTATCAAAAGTGCTGTTTTGTCCGAGAGTGGATACTACGCATTAATATCATCATCCGATGAGTATACTTCAACGGTAGAAGTGTATAATTCCGATTTCGTACTGATCAGCAGATACAATAAGAACGGTTACGTTTCGAGTGTGGATATAACAGACGATGAGGTTTTAATAGTAACTGCTGATTCCGAGCTTGGTGCTTCCGGTTTTCGAGTCGAAATACTTGTTTCGGATATAAACGGGGCCAAAAACAAATTTTCATTCAAAACTGTAAACGATGTCCCGCTCGGGTGTAAGATTACTTCCGACGGATATTGTGTTGTTTTGGCTGATTCTGTTTTATTTCTTGATAAAAACGGAAATGTTACCGGAAACTATTTTTTCGATGATAAGTGCCTATCCGATTTTATTATCGGTCAAACAAATGTTTTGGCTGTGTTTAAAGCAAAGGGGCTTGATACCGGATATGAAATAATATGTATCAATCCCGACGCTTCTGTGCTTTATAGCGAGAAGATATCCGAAACTGTGTTTGATGTTGCTCTTATTGATAGTACTACATTTGTTATAACAGAAAATAATCTTTGTTGCATTAATGATGGTCTTACCAAATATGTTGAAATTGATTCAGCTAACTACGGATGCCGCCTTATTGCAGTTGGTAATGATACACTTTATTATTGCTCTGATACGTCCGCAATGCTGATTAGCGACGTTTACGATTGAATGTAAGGTATGTTATGATTCTGCTATTAGATATAATACTTGTCTTGATATTTCTGCTTGTTGTTATTATTTCAGCACGCAGAGGCTTTGTTAAGTGCATCTGGAGTGTCGTTACAATCATCGGTGCGTTTGTTTTTTCATATATGTTTGGTCCGACTCTCGGAGTATGGATAGGCGAAGCGTTTGTTTGTGATTATGTTTCATCATATTCTTACGAAGTGGTTGAGTCTATCGTAGAAGAGAAGAGCGATAAAGATCAATATGACGTTCCGGATTTGTTCGATACGCTCCCGGAAGACCTTATTAGTTTTCTTGAACATTGCGGGGTAGACATTGATGATATTACATCGGGTCTTTCTACTTCTGTAACCGTTTCGCAAGATGAACTATATACGATAGCTGATTCTATAGCTTCCAGGGTTTCCAAAACGATCTCAAATGTATCCGGTATAATTATTGTATTTTTGGCTTCAATAATAATAATTTCCTTATTGGGGTTGATTTTAAAACTTCTGGTTAAAGTTCCTATTATTAAACCGATCAATACTTTTTTCGGTATGATTTTAGGTATAGTTGAAGGTTTTGTTATTGTGTGGATCCTGTGTTGGCTTGTGGAATTGGTTGTTGAGAATGAAACCTTCCATTTGATAACAGACAGCTCGTATTTGTTTAAATTTTTCCGTAATTTGTCTCTTACGGATTTTATAAATATCCGCATTGAATAATTCGCGCAAATAATATTTGAGGTTATTATGGTTAAGTGTTCAAAATGTAAAAAAAGATATGCCGTTGTTTTTGTTACTAAACTTGAAGACGGCGAAAAAAAGACCGAGGGACTTTGCCTTCAGTGTGCGAGAGAACTCGGAGTTCCCGTTGACGACATAATGGGAGATCAGCTAAAAAAGTTCGGAATTTCACCGGATCAGTTAGAAGAACTTGAGCAGAATATGGCTGAGCTGGCTGAATCGGATGCACTGTCTCCCGAGTTCGCTAATGACGAGAATCCGGTGCTTCCCGATAACGGAGGAGCACCTTCGATAAATATTCAAAAGATAATAAATGAAGCTTTTGGCAATATGGAAGCCAATACCTCCGATAAGTCTTCTGAAGATGATAAGTCAGAAAAAGGACGAAGGAAAAAGGAAGATTCAAAGCCTAAACGTGAAATACTCGACAGATACTGCAAAAATCTTACCGACATGGCGAGAAAAGGCAGACTGGACAGAATTGTCGGAAGACAAAATGAACTTGCACGGGTAATACAGATTTTATGCAGAAGACAAAAGAACAATCCTTGCCTTATCGGTGAACCGGGTGTAGGAAAAACTGCGATTGCTGAAGCGCTCGCCCAAAGAATAGCTTCCGGAGATGTACCGTACAGACTGAAGAATGCTGAATTGTATCTTGTGGATCTCACTGCTCTTGTTGCCGGTACTCAGTTCAGAGGCCAGTTTGAACAAAGAATGCTCGGCCTTATAAATGAAGTAAAAGCGGCTGGAAATATAATTCTTGTTATTGATGAAGTTCACAGCATTGTAGGTACGGGCGGAGGCGAAGGCAGTACTAATGCTGCTAATATTATGAAACCCGCACTTTCCCGTGGAGAAATACGAGTTATAGGTGCTACTACTTTAAACGAATACCGTAAGTATATCGAGAAAGATTCTGCGCTCGAAAGACGTTTTCAACCTGTAACGGTAAACGAACCCTCTGTTGCGGAAGCCGCAAAAATGTTGGAAGGTATCAAACATTATTATGAGGAATTCCACCGCATAAAGGTTCCCGATGCTGTAATTTATCGTGCCGTTATGCTTTCCGAGAGATATATAACCGATAGATTTTTGCCTGATAAAGCTATAGATCTTCTTGATGAAGCTGCAGCAGCTCTGTCGTTATCCAGTTCGGCAATTAATGAATCCTATTCCATTCGCGAAGAGCTTCTGAAGCTAAAAACAGAACGTGAAGAAGCCGAGGGAGCGACTGAAAAAAATGAAGACAAGAAGTACGAGCGTATTGCGAAGATCAAAGCTCGCGAAATGGCTCTTTCCGAACGCCTTGAAGCTCTTGAAGCCGAATGCGATCAGGTTGTTCTGACTATTGAGGACATTGCTTCCGTAATTGAAATCTGGACAGGCGTGCCTGCTACAACGATAAAAGAAAGCGAGTTCATCCATATTGATAAGCTCGAACAAAGATTGAAATCTCGTATTGTCGGGCAGGATGATGCTGTTATTGCTGTAGCTAAAGCAATAAAAAGGAACAGAGCGGGAATAACATACAAACGCAAGCCGGTTTCTTTCATTTTTGCAGGACCGACCGGCGTAGGAAAAACCGAGCTGGTAAAGGTTCTTGCGGCAGATCTTTTTAATACTCCGGAGACACTTATAAGATTTGATATGTCTGAGTTTATGGAGAAACATTCAGTCTCGAGATTGATCGGTTCTCCTCCCGGATACGTCGGTTATGAAGAAGCCGGACAGCTTACGGAAAAGATCAGAAGGCGTCCGTATTCCGTTGTACTGTTTGATGAGATAGAAAAGGCGCACCCTGATGTTCTTAACGTGCTTTTACAGATCCTTGACGACGGTAGGGTAACGGATGCTCAAGGACGTTCTGTAAATTTTGAGAATGTGGTTGTAGTTATGACCACAAACGCAGGATCCGGGAACTCATCTTCAGCTCTTGGTTTTACTGCTTCCAAGAATAACGCCGAGAAGGATCGGATCGAAAAAGCGTTGTTGGAGTTCTTGCGCCCCGAATTTATAAACAGAGTTGACGAAGTAATTGTGTTCAATTCTCTGTCGGAGAATGATTTCTGCAATATCGTTAAGATCATGCTTGGCGATCTGTCAGCGGTACTCTCAGAAAGAGGTATTGATTTCAAGTATACTGATTCTGCAGCAAAGCTGATTGCTACAGAGTCGTTTTCCGCAAAATACGGTGCAAGAAATATGCGCAGATATATTCAGAAAAATATCGAAGATTCTGTGGCTGAAGCCATTGTATCTGATATAAACGGAACAGTTACTAAAGTTGAGGTTTCTGTTAAAGACGGACATTTGTCAGTAGCCGTTAAATAAACGGTCTATGCCTATGAAGAAAAGGGAGGCGTGTTATGAGCAGTTGGCACAAAAGCAGCATTGCAGATGTTGCGCTTGCGTTTGGAACCGATGTTACTAACGGAAAAATCAACGTTAAGCCCGGCAGAAAAAGACGCGGTGATAACAATATTTTTCTTCTTCCTTTATTAGATTCGAAATCTGTTTTGAAAAAAATGACATCTGATGCTTCCTTGGCGATTCTTACAGTTGTTTATATTTTAACAGCTCTTATGGGACGCTATGTCGAATCTTTATTCGGAGTATCGTTTGTTGTTTTGGTTTTCTGCGTTTCTTTTTCAGTTAAAAACGCTTCATCAAAACGCATCGTAAATTCATATCGTTTACTTTTGCCTTATTCATCTGTAATAGAAAATGGTGACAGAATAAGGCTTAGCGTGTTTGATGTGGAAGTCGGCGACCTTATAGAATTTTCGCAAGGAGATATTATTCCTGCTGACGCCAGAATCGTTTCTGCTGTAAATTTGACCGTTGCTGAACGGTACGTTGATTCTTTGACGGGGAAAATCTCTTACAGACGTGAGACGAAGAATCCTGAGTCTTTGATCTACGCTGATGACGGTATGGACACTTATGCCAATGTTTTGTACGCTGCTTCTATAGTGGTTTCGGGCAAGGGAAGTGCAATTGTAACTGAAACAGGAGCTGATACAAAATTTTCGGGCAATAAATCCGGTATGAGGATTGTATCAGATGATGATATACCTGATTACTTTTCAAATTTTTATAAAAATACACGCAGACTATCTCTTTTAGCTTTTTTAGCAGTTATTCCGCTTACTTTATTAGCTCTTATTTTAAAGACAGGCATAGCTCAGGATAATACGGAATTTGATCTGTTATACACATTTCAATTACTTTTAGCGGTTTCCGTGACATGTATGAGCGAGCTTGTTGTCGCTCCTGCTGAATCCCTTGTTACCAAGGAACTGCTTATTTCCTCCAGAAAAAGAAAAGTATCGAATAATCTTGAAAGCAGAATTACTAAATTGCATTCCGCCGAAACCATTGCGGATACCGATACGGTTTTGATTTTGCATCCTGAAGTATTGGTAGATTCAAAACATTGTGTGCGGAGAATTCACTTTGCTGATAAACGTTATAGATTTGATGCGTTAAAGTCTGAAGATCTTAATGCATTCATGGACGCGATTTATCCTATATTATTACACTCAGGTGCTCAGTATCTCTCAAAAGACCTGAAAGCTGTTAAGCAGTTCTTTAGTGATTGTGGATTTAGTATGGATTTTAGATCAGATTCGCAACGCCCCAGGTTTTTAAGAAATTTTCCTGTCGCCGGAGCCCGAGCATGCGTGTTTAATAGTGACGAACAGCAAAAACCAAAAAATTATATATTTTATACAACTGATATTAATATCATTCAAATGTGTTCGCAATTCAGAACCGAAGGTGGCGGCTTATGGAAATTGGATCGCGGAGTGATAGAGAATATTTATTCAGAGCACAAAGCTTACCAAAACACGGGATTGTCGACGGTTTGTTTTGTATCTTCGGATACTATTAATAAGAATGATCTGATCTTCGAGGGAATGATAGGCTTGGGCAGAGAGTATCCGTTTGCGGACGGCGAGCTTGCTGAAGAGTTCTTTGTAAGTGGTATTCACACAATATTGTTTCTTGATAAAGAAACTCCCGAGAATATTAATTTTGCTTACAACTGTGGTTTTATTGATAAAGAGGATGATATTGTTTTAGCATCCTCATATATAAGAAACGGCTTGGATATTACCGACGCTCCTATAGGCACAAAAGCTTATATAGGCTTTGACCGTAGCGAAACCGAAAAACTGTCAAAACGTTTACAAAGTAACGGAAGAAAGGTTTTGCCGATTATTAAAGATTCTATCGACAGAAAAGGTATCGCCCATTTGTCTGTTTTTGCCACCCACTGTACTCAGTCGCACGATTCAATAAGGATTTCATCTTCACTTGCTCTTCAACCCGCAGATGCAAATTCCGGCGGTGGAGGTATCTTTGATACATTAAAAATGATAAGAGGCGCCTCTATGGCTCGATTAAAACTCGGAGTGTATAAAAATTATCTTGCTTTTTCCATGTTTCTCAGGGCCGTAGCATTAATATGTGCATTGTTGATTGGAAAATCCGGAGCAAATTTGACATCAATTATGATTCTGAGCACGGGATTTATTTGCGATGCTATTGCCGTCGTATCCATAATGAAGTCTAAAGGTATCCCCGTTAACCCCAAAGAGGCTGCTTTGGATGCCAAAGTGATGTATTCTTCTACACTTTATTGGTGTTTTTCGGTGGCGGGTGCTATTTCGGGAGTTGCAGTATTTGCGATAACCGAGGCACTGATAACTGTTGGAAAGATCCAAACAACATCATCAGTTTTTTTAATTTATTCAGTCTTGCTTGCACAGATTATTTCATTAGGCGCTTTTCTCGTGATTTTGAATAAGCGCTCTCGTCGAAGATCTTTGAACCTGACTTATCTTTTGTTTTCAATTTCTTTTATAGTATTTTTGTTTGTTCAAGAGTTTTTACCGCAAAAGTTTTATACGCTGGTTGATTGTCTGAGTTTTTACCCTTTACAATTAGATCTCATACCGTTTATAATCTTGATTTCGTTTATTCCTCTCGTACTCATTCTTTTGATTTCAAAGTTGCTTTTAATGCTTTCCGAGCCAAGGAAAAATAATAGTCGGTGATATTTTCTCGGTTTTCCTCATAGATTATTTATACATTTTTGTAAATAGGAGGACACAATGGCGCGAATATTCCTGACTCAATTACGTGATAAGGACGTCATCAATTTATGCAATGCCTGCAGGCTTGGATGTATTAACGAAATAGAATTTGATACTTGCTCAGGTCAAATTTGCTCACTGGTATTAAGCCGTGGAAACAGTTGGCTGTGTTTAGGTAGAGATGATGATCTGATATTACCTTGGAACAGGATTGAATGCATTGGAGATGACGCCGTTTTGGTAAAGATATCAGATGAAGAACTTGCTTGTTTGCAGACGGAAAAGGGGCACAGAAAAAAGTCAAGGAATTGCGGATGTAAATAATCTGTAAACTTCTGCAAAAAGTGTTGCTATTTATAGGAAAGTATGTTATAATTCCAATGTTTGCGCTGCGCTTTCACGGTGGGCGGCGTTTAACATAAAACACACGTGTTTCTACGTTGCCGTCCCGGTGCCTTTATATGCTTAAAGGTCGGACGGAGCACAGGAAATGCGGTGGAAAAAACCAAATTAAGGAGGACATTAAAATGTCAGTAATCACCATGAAACAGCTGCTTGAAGCAGGCGTCCATTTCGGACATCACACCAGAAGATGGAACCCTAAAATGTCGGAGTACATCTACACCGAGCGTAACGGTCTCTACATCATTCACCTTGCAAAGACCGTTGACAAGATCGACGAAGCATATGCTTACGTTAAGGAAGTTGCCGCTTCCGGCAAGAACATCCTTTTCGTTGGTACCAAGAAGCAGGCTGCCGATGCTATCAAGGAAGAGGCAGAGAGATGCGGAATGTACTACGTTAACGTACGTTGGCCCGGCGGTATGATGACCAACTTCAAAACCATCAAGAAGTCCATCAACAGACTCAACACTCTCACCAAGATGAGCGAGGACGGCACTTTCGATATGCTCCCCAAGAAGGAAGCTGCTGCTCTTAACAAGGAAATGCTTGACCTCGAGAAGAACTACGGCGGTATCAAGACCATGACCGAGCTTCCCGCTGCAGTATTTATTGTTGACACCAAGAAGGAAGCAAACGCAGTTAAGGAAGCTAAGAAGCTTGGCATTCCCGTAATCGCTATCGTAGATACCAACTGCGATCCCGATGATGCAGATTATATTATCCCCGGTAACGATGATGCTATCCGCGCTATCAAACTCATCTCCTCTGTACTCGCTGACGCTGTTATCGAAGGCAAGCAGGGTGAGCAGCTCGCTCCCGAGGCAGCTGAGACCGCTGACGCTGAGTAATTAATACTTTGCTGAATTTAAATTTAAGGAGTAATAATAAAATGGCTACTATTAACGCAAAAGACGTTGCATCTCTCCGCGCTAAGACCGGTATCGGTATGATGGAGTGCAAGAAAGCACTTGTTGAGGCTGAGGGCGATATGGAAAAGGCTATGAAGGTTCTCCGTGAGAGAGGCCTTGCTGTAGCTGCTAAGAAGGAAGGCAGAATTGCTGCTGAGGGCGTTGTTGACATTCTTAAGGATGGCAACGTTTCCGCTATGATCGAGGTTAACGCTGAGACCGACTTCGTTGCGAAGAACGACACTTTCAAGGAGTTTGTCAAGGGTCTTCTCCGTACTATCATTGCTATCAAGCCTGAGAATGCTGAGACTCTTCTTTGCGCAAACTTCGACGGTTCCGATATCACTGTTGATGCTAAGCTCAAGGAAATGATCTTCACTATTGGTGAGAAGATCACCATCCGCCGTTTCGTTATCCGTGAGGGTATTACCAGCACCTACATTCACGGTGCAGGCGTTGCAGGCGTTATTGTTCGTTTCACTGCTGATGAGGCAGTTGCTAACAACGATGAGTTCGCTGCAGTTGCAAAGAACATTGCACTCCAGATCGCAGCTGGTTCGCCTCCCACCTACGTTTGTCGTGAAGAAGTTCCCGCAAGCGTAATCGAGGAAGAGAAGAATATCCAGGTTGCCGCTCTTAAGAACGATCCCAAGAACGCTAACAAGCCTGATGCAATCCTTGAGAAGATCGTTATCGGTAAGATGGGCAAGTTCTACGAGAATGTATGTCTCCTCGACCAGTCCTTCTTCAAGGAAGATGATATGTCTGTTGGCAAGTACCTCGAGACTGAGGGCAAGAGACTTGGCGGCGAGATCAAGGTTGTTGACTTCGTCCTCTACGAGAAGGGTGAAGGCCTTGAGAAGAGAGAAGATAACTTCGCAGAAGAGATCGCAAAGCTCACCGGCAATAACTAATTTTGTATTCCCGCTTGCATTTTTGTGCAAGCGGGAAAATTTTTTACCTTTTTTCATAGAAATTTACAAATACCTATTTACAAATTGAATAAAATAAGATAAAATAATATATATTGCAGATATGAGAGGATTTTAAAATGGCAGAATACAAGTATAACCGTGTTTTACTCAAACTCTCCGGTGAAGCAATTTCCGGGCAGGGAAGCATAATTGATTTTGATTTTCTCGAGAAGATTGCTCAAACACTTGTCAACTTATCGAATGACGGTGTTGAAATCGGAGTTATTATAGGAGCGGGTAATATCTGGAGAGGCAGAAGCAGCGGTGACATGGATCGTTCTACCGCGGACAGCATGGGAATGTTGGGTACTGTTATTAATGCTCTCGCTGCAAAGGATGCGGTAATCAAGGCGGGAGGAAAAGCAGTAGTCATGACCTCCACCTTTATGGAGCCGTATGCAAGAAGATATTCCGCTGATACTGCAAGACAGGCTTTGACTGAAGGTAATATTGTCTTCTTCGGAGGAGGAACGGGAAATCCTTATTTCTCCACTGATACAGCGGGTATTCTCAGAGCCAATGAGATTAACGCCGATGTCTTCCTTCTTGCTAAAAACATCGACGGAATCTATGACAGAGATCCCAAAAAGGATAAAAATGCCGTCTTCTTTGAAGAGATCAGCTACTCGGAAATGATATCGAGAAATCTTAAGGGAATCGATCTGGCTGCTTCGGCGCTTGGTTCCGAGTTTGGTCCCGACGCTTTTGCGTTCCAGCTTTCTGATACTGAAGATATTGTTAAAGCGGTTAAGGGAATTTCCCGCGGTACAAAAATTACAAAGTAAAAAATTAATTTATACATAAAACGGAGGATCAAAAAATGAAACTCGATTGCAAACCTTACGAAGAAAAAATGAAGAAGTCTATTGACTCTTATGAAAATGCACTTTCTCTTATCAGAGCAGGCAGAGCAAATCCTATGCTTGTCAACGGCATTAATTTTGAGTATTACGGAGCTCCCACTCCCATCAACTCGATGGCAGACGTTAAGGCAACCGATTCCAAGACTGTAACCATCACTCCTTACGATATGTCTACACTGAAGGCTATTGAGAAGGCTATTCTTGCTTCTGATATCGGCATTACACCTGCAAATGACGGTCGTGTAATAAGACTTGTATTCCCCCAGCCTACCGAGGAGCGCCGTAAAGAGCTTGCAAAGCAGGTTCAGAAAGAAGGCGAGGCCGCAAAGGTTGCTGTCAGAAATATTCGCCGCGATGCTATTGACAAGTGCAAAAAGATGAAGAAAGACGGCGAAATGACCGAGGATGAGCAGAAGGCTTCCGAAAAATCCGTTCAGGATCTGACCGATAAGTATATCAAGATCGTTGATGACGTAACCGCGAAGAAGACCAAGGAAGTAATGTCGCTCTGATATTGGACTTGTTGCTCTGATTGGTGAATTTTATGTCGGACAGTATTAAAGTAGACGAAAGATTGCAGCATATTGCTTTTATAATGGACGGCAACGGGAGGTGGGCGGAGCGTCGTGGAATGCCACGACGCTACGGTCACCGTTATGGCGCTGAAGCTTTCAAAAGAATAGTACGCTACTGTGGTGATATCGGTATAAAATACGTTACCGTATATGCATTCTCAACGGAGAACTGGTCGAGACCCGAAAAAGAAGTTAAATCGATTATGAAACTTCTCGACAAATATCTTGACGAATGTGTCAAATCGTTTTCGGAATATGATATTCGTATGCGAATTATCGGCGATCTTTCAAAACTTGATGAAGCTTTGGCGCAAAAGGCTAAAAAAATTGAAGAGATAACAAAAAATAATTCTCTGACATTATGCATTGCACTCAATTACGGAGGACGTGATGAACTGGTTCATGCATTCAACGAATTAACCGCCCGAGGCAAGACCGATATTACAGCAGATGACATTGAATCACAGTTGTATACAGCAGGTATTCCCGATCCCGATTTGATTGTGCGTACAGCAGGTGAATTAAGATTGTCGAATTTCTTGATGTGGCAGTCAGCTTATTCAGAGTTTTATTTCACCGATACACTTTGGCCCGACATGACTGAAAAGGATATAGATTTGGCTGTCAATGAATTTTACAGCCGACAGCGTAGATACGGAAAGGTGTAGCCATGGTTGTAAGAACTATTTCTTCTGTTGTATTTTTACTGATTGTACTGCCGTGCATATATTTTTCTTCTACTCCTCTGTTTATTGCTTTCGCTCTGTTTCTTTCAATTGGTGCAGTTTATGAAATGCTGAAATGTAACGGACTTCATAAAAATATTGGCATAGCCTTGGCTACCTATTTGATTTCCGTTATACCTGCGCTCCCGAGGCTGATCGGTACTGAAAGTTTTTACCGCATTGTGTTCCCGCTGATATTTGTCTGCGCTTTTGCTCTTTTAACTGTTTACACCTTTATGAAAAATAAACCCGATATCGGAAAAACTGTTTCGTCATGGTTTTTCTCCGTATATGCTATTGCAGGATTTACTTCTTTGGTATTGCTTACAGAGCTCAGAGACGGTGCGTGGCAAATTATGTTTATGCCTTTTCTTGCCGCGTGGATAACCGACACTTTTGCTTTGCTGACAGGCATGCTTTTCGGTAAACATAAGCTTTTACCTTCAGTAAGCCCCAAAAAGACTATTGAAGGCGCAATAGGTGGATCAGTTTTTTGCGTACTCTTTTTCATTCTGTACGCGTATTTGCTTGAGCGATTCATTGATTTCGAAATCGGGTCCTATTTGATGATCGCAATCTGTGGATTAGTATGTTCTTTCGTTGCCATTGTCGGTGATCTTATGTTTTCTGCGGTAAAAAGATCATCGGGTATCAAAGACTTTGGTAATCTTATGCCGGGACACGGAGGTATCCTTGACAGATTTGATTCCTTGGTTTCGATCTCTATTGTCTTGCTCATGTTTATTTCGATTACAAATATATTTTAATTGAGAGATGTTATGAAAAAATCTATCATTTTGCTTGGTTCGACAGGCTCTGTCGGACTTCAGGCAGCGGATGTTGCACGGGCACAGAATTATGATGTCCGTGCACTTTGTGCAAATAATAATTTTATTAAAGTTGAAGAACAGATCCGAGAGTTCGGAGTAAAAGCCGCTGCTATGACTGATATTGCCGCTGCCGCCGAATTGAAGCTTCGGACACGCGATCTCCCTGTAAGGATATATTCGGGACATGAAGGTATTTGCCAAATGATTCATGATACCGAAGCAGATGTAGCTGTCAACTCTATTATCGGTACCGCTGGATTGAAACCGACGATGGCGGTAATAGATTCTGGCAAAAATCTTGCTCTTGCTAACAAGGAATCACTTGTAATTGCAGGTGAAATAGTTATGTCCAGAGCTAATAAGAAGGGAATATCTATTACTCCTGTTGACAGCGAACACTGTGCTATCGCACAATGCCTCAGAACCGGCAAGAAGTCGGAAGTCAAGAGGCTTATCGTTACCGCTTCGGGTGGCCCTTTCTTTGGAAAGAAGCGGCATGAACTTTCGGATATTACTCGCGAGCAGGCTTTGGCTCATCCTACATGGAAAATGGGAGCCAAGATTACGATCGACAGCGCAACATTAATGAATAAAGGTTTTGAAGTTATCGAAGCTTCGCATTTGTTCGGAATTCAGGGTGATAATATTGATGTATTGGTCCACAGAGAAAGTATTATACATTCCATGGTCGAATTCTGCGACAATTCGGTTATCGCACAGCTTTCGGTTCCCGACATGAGACTGTGTGTTCAATATGCTGTAGAGATGCCTGATCGTCATTACGCTGTTATCCCTCCTTTGGATTTGGCCAAAATAGGAACGTTGAATTTTGCTGAACCCGATATCAATACGTTTATACCTCTAAAGCTCGCAAGAAAATCGCTTGTTGCCGGCGGTGCAGCGGCCGCTGTTCTTCATTCTGCTAACGAAGTAGCAGTTGCAAGTTTCCTTGACGGTAAGATAGGCTTCACAGATATTTTTGATACACTTGAATATGTCTGCGGCACTATCGACGGTTCTGCTGTGAATATGGATCTTGATTCGGTATTGAATAGTGTCGCTGAGGCGGCGTCTCTGGCAAAAGAATTTATTTCACGAAAATAATTAACGGGTGGTTATATGATAACACTTTTGTATTTGCTTATTACATTGTTGCTGTTAGGCATATTGGTCTTTCTTCACGAGGGAGGTCATTTTCTTCTCGCGAGGTTGAATAAAATAACTGTTAATGAATTTGCTATCGGAATGGGACCGAAAATCTTTTCGCGTGTTTCTAAAAAATCAGGAATCCGATATTCGATAAGAGCGTTTCCTCTTGGCGGATTTGTAAGTATGGCGGGCGAAGATGAGGAATCCGATGATGTAAATGCATTCTGTAACAAGAATGTATGGCGTAGAATTTCGACTGTTCTGGCAGGACCGGTAACGAATATTATTGTCGGTTTTCTCGGTATGCTTGTTTTAGTGGCGTTAACGGGTCCCGCGACCAATATTGTTGCAAGATTTTTTGAGGATGCAACAAGTGATGATTGCGGATTGCAGATCAACGATAAAATAGTTGCTGTAAACGGTGTAAAGACTCATACGGGAAATGAAGTTGTATACGAGATCACTTATCAGGGCGATGAACCGCTTGAGTTGACCGTAATCAGAGACGGTGAGAAAATAGTCCTTGAGGATGTTGTTTTCCCGACCGTTGAAGAAAGCGGAGTAACTCTTGGCAGCTACGATATGCAATTTTATGGAATCGATGAAGAAGAGGTTACGCTCGGTGTAGTGATTTCTCATACTTTCTGGCGCACTTATTCGACTGCCAAGATGGTATGGGATTCTCTCGGTGATCTTATAACCGGCAGATTTGGTCTTGACGCAATTTCTGGTCCGATCGGTATGACAGAACTCGTTGGATCAGCTATTGCTACCGGTTGGGAGAGTGTGTTGTATCTATGGGTTATAATTTCGGTCAACTTAGGAGTTATGAATCTTCTGCCACTTCCCGCTCTGGACGGCGGAAGACTTCTGTTCCTCTTATGGGAGGCTGTAACTCGCAAACCCGTAAACCGCAATATCGAGGCTTATATAAATGCAGCGGGATTACTTATCCTTATGGCATTTATGCTGTTGATCACGTTTAAGGATATTTTTAAACTGTTCTGATTTTGAGGCATAGTATTATGGAACGTAAATATACAAATCCGGTTAGAGTAGGATCTGTAATCATAGGCGGTCGGAACAGAATTTCCATCCAGTCTATGACCAATACAGATACTCACGATAAAGCAGCAACCTTTGAACAAGTTGAGAAATTACACGCGGCTGGCTGCGATATTATCAGACTCGCAATACCTACTATCGAAGCCGCTGAGACGATCGCATATATCAAAGAAAAGCGCGAGGATATTCCGATAGTAGCCGATATTCATTTTGATTATAAAATTGCACTGCGTTCTGCTGAATGCGGCGTAGATAAGATCAGAATCAATCCCGGAAATATCGGAGATCCCGATCGCGTTGCTGCTGTTGCTAAAGCTTGTAAACAGAGAAATATTCCAATACGCATTGGCGTCAATGGCGGTTCGCTTGAAAAAGAATTGCTTGCTAAATACGGTTCGCCAACACCGGAAGCTCTTTTCGAAAGTGCAATGTCGCACGTAAAATTGCTCAATAAGTATGACTTCGATGATATAGTTATTTCAGTAAAGTCATCGGTTGTTCCCAAAGCAATAGCCGCTTGCAAATACGTTTCGGAACATTGTGATTATCCCCTTCATATTGGCGTTACCGAGGCAGGAAGCTCCAGAATGGGAATTATTAAAAATGCCGAAGCGCTTTCAACCCTTATCCATATGGGCATAGGAGATACTGTCAGGATATCTTTGACCGAAGATCCTATTGCCGAAGTATATGCTGCCAAGGATATTTTACGTTCGCTGTGTCTCGAAGGGCACGAGGGTATGGATATTATCTCATGTCCGACTTGCGGAAGAACCAAAATCGATCTTTTGTCGCTTGTAAATGAATTTGAAGTGGCGGCAAAAGCAGAAGGTCTTACGGATATTCCGATCAAGGTGGCTTTGATGGGATGCGTAGTAAACGGACCGGGCGAAGCAAGAGAAGCTGATATAGGAATCGCGGGCGGAAAGGGCGAAGCGCTGCTGTTCAAAAAAGGTGAAATA
>JAZSMP010000161.1:0-2643 GCA_045535915.1 Eubacteriales bacterium
TCTTTCAAAGAAAAACAATATCCTCGTTTGCTTGGCTATCATATCCATGAGCGACATCAGCTTTGGAGAAATGAAAGAAAAATTGAATTTTGAGGAAAACACATTACGTGAAGCTCTTGACGAATTGATTGCTGTTAACGTTGTAATTGAAAAGAAATCCAAGCATAAATCTTTAGGCTTTACCTATGAAATCAACGAAATGTATCATACTTGTTTGTGTATTCTTTTTGCAACCCTTGAAATGCAACGCTATTCCTTAAAAGGAATTTCATGTTGTATGGGATACGGTGATTATCCTATACAGTTTTAATTCTTGCCCCGCTTCGGCGGGGCTTCTTCTTTGCTTTCTGCATATCAAAAGCCACCACGAAAAAACGTGGTGGATAATTTCATTTTACCGCTAATTTTGCAGATGCTCCGCTACTCGTTTTTGTTTCCCTTTCTTCAATGGGGACGAACCACTTGCTGTTTGCTCCGCAAACAGCAAAAGTTTGCGGTAGTACAAATTTCATTTTCCCGCAAATTCCATCCGCAAACGGTGGTTCTGAGCCCGGCGCTTTTGAATTCTGTAATTTATTGATACAACTACAACCTATACTTAACAGTCTGCTTGCGGCTAACAGCCGAAAGCCTGACCGCGTATTCTCGGTGTTGCTTGCGGCATGAGGTCCACGGGACCTCAAGAGAATATGCGCTGTTGATGCCATAGGCGGCAACCGGGTTAATCCGGGTAGGTTTTTTAATTTTGCTTATTTCTGCATAATAAAAATTCCGGTTAGAATATAAATGCTTGACAATGCGTTTTACGGGTGTTATAATTATATTATAAAAATGAAAGGAATAACGCAATGGATAAGATAACTGTAGATTTTTCTAAAACACTAGGCAAAGTAAAGCCCATGCACAGCGTCAACAACGGTCCTGTGTACAAATTCGCATCGGATCAGCGCATTACCAATATAGATCATTACATAGTCGCGGGCATACCATATGCCAGGACGCACGACGCATCCTTTTGTTCTACTTACGGCGGCGAGCATACTGTTGATGTCAATATGATATTCACCGATTTTTCAAAGGATCCGACCGATCCCACTTCCTACGATTTTACGCTTACCGACGAATACCTCAGAGTTATTGAGGCAGGTGGTGCAAAGGTCTTTTACCGCCTCGGCTCCAAGATTGAGCATTGGGCGAAGAAGTACAATACTTTGCCGCCTGCAGATTTCGGTAAGTGGGCTGTTGTCTGCGAGCACATAATCCGCCATTATACCGAAGGCTGGGCGGACGGCTATCATATGGATATCGAATATTGGGAAATTTGGAACGAGCCCGATCTTGACAGCGATGACTCGGATAATAAGCGTTGCTGGGGCGGTACGGCGAAGCAGTTTTACGAGCTTTTCAATATCACCTTCAAACACCTGAAAAAATGCTTCCCTGATCTCAAAATAGGCGGACCTGCATGTGCAAGTCTGAAAGCCGATTGGCTTGACGGATTTTTTAAGTCGCTTCGGGAAAACGGTAACTATCCCGATTTCTTTTCATGGCACATATATTCCGCAACGGTCGAGAAGATACAGCAAAAGATACGTCTCGCGCGCGAATTGCTTGACCGTTACGGCTTTACCGATACCGAGAGCATTCTGAACGAATGGAATTATGTTAAGGGTTGGCACGACGAGGATTGGATCTATTCGCTGAAGACGGAAAAAGGGCTTAAGGGCTCAGCTTACATCGCGTCTGCCATGTGTATGTCGCAGTACGAGCCGCTTGACAACCTGATGTTTTATGATGCCCGTCCCGGCGGAATGAACAGTCTCTTTTCCACCGACTTGATTTTCGAGCGATTGAAGGGTTATTATCCTTTCTATATGTTCAATCAGCTTTACAAGCTTGATCAGTCGGTCGCGCTCGATCGCGAGAGTAAGGACGTCTGGGCGGCTGCCGCTGCGGGAGAAGAACAGAATGTTATGCTTTCTTATTTCAATGATGATGACAACGCGCCCGAAAAGACAGTCAAGGTCACGTTCAGAAATGTGGAGAACGCAAACGGAGTTCGCCTTGAATACTACTGCCTCGACGAGTCGCACGATTGCGAGATTGTCCGTGATGAGATATTTACCTCGACCGAGTTTTCGGCATATCTGAAGATGCCTCTCTATAGCTCATATCTGTTGAAGATAGTAAAAATATAAGGCAATACTTTGAAAGACTGCATTAAAACGTTCCCCGGTGGCCGAAATATTTCGTATTGCTTGACATCACGAGTTGTGTGTGATATAATAACCATAATATGATTAGTTCCCATGAAAATTTCACCATAAAGGAGAAAAACCATGTTACTTTCCGCAAACATGATCAGAATTCACGACACTTTCGGAATGAAGGAGACCTTCGACGTTTTCGCGCAGGCGGGTATTGAAGGAATCGACTTCAATAATGACGTTGCCGAATACTGCACCGATGAGCATGACGCTCAGTTCTACCGCGATCTTGCAGAATATGCAAAATCAAAGGGAGTTGCAATCTGTCAGGCACATGCGCCTTTCCCCTCAAGCTATATTGATGAGGAGAGAACAGCGAAAAGATTTGAAGAGATCGTTCAGAGCATGAAGAATGCGGCTTACCTCGGCGCGCCCA
>JAZSMP010000130.1:0-10336 GCA_045535915.1 Eubacteriales bacterium
TCCGAGATCCTCGGCGAGGCCGGCGCGATCAATTATCCGTGGCTTTTCAGGTTCTACTGCTCGCTAAAGGACGTTGATTCGAGTCCTGTCTACAAATTCGTTCCCGGTACCTACACCGTTGCGACGAATATGAACTACGACACACTGATGCTCTCATTCGTTGAAAAGATGACGCTGACCACGGTGCGTATAACCTTCCCCGAGGGTTCGACGGTTGACGAGATCATCGCGCTTTTTGAGGCAAACGGATGCTCGACGCGCGAAAAATTCCTCGAATGCATGGAGACCTATGATTTCGGCGCTGAATACGACTTCCTCAAGGATATTGATATGACCGACAGATATTATCTCTTGGAGGGATATCTCTATCCCGACACCTACGATTTTTACACCAGCAGAAGTCCCGAATACTATCTGTGCCGTCTGCTCGACCAGTTCAATAAAGTTTTCCGCCAGTCGGAATTCTTCAAAATGGTTGAGGAATCGGAATACTCGCTTGATCAGATCATGATAATCGCCTCGATCATCGAGAAAGAGGCTTATCAGCAGAACGACTTTGATATCGTTTCCTCGGTAATCCACAACCGACTGAAGGACCCCGTTACCTTCCCCTATCTCGAATGTGACTCGACCGTCGTCTACGCGCTCTCTTGCGAGGCGGGAGAGAGGGTTACCGATATCACGGGCGAGGATCTCGATCTCGACAATCCCTACAACTCGTACCAGAAGGAGGGCTTAACTCCCGGACCGATATGCAATCCCAGCTTCAACTCGATAGCGTGCGCGTTTGAACCCGCGCAGACAGAAAAAGCATACTATTATTTCGTCTCCGACAGTTACGGAGTGATGTACTATGCGACCACACTCAAAGAACACGAAGACAATATTGCGGCAATAAAGAAGGCCGAGGAACAAGCCGAGGCGGAAAGAGGATAAAATGATGATGACGGATAAGGAAAAATTTATTTCGATCTATAAGGAAAAGATCACGCGCGAGGGCTCGGCTGAGCTTCTGGCATATCTCTGCTCGGAGTCCTGTGACTTCTTCACAGCTCCCGCATCAACGAGATACCACGGCGCCGAGGTCGGCGGTCTCTGCCGCCACAGCCTCAACGTCTACGAGTGCCTTGTTGACATCATGAACCGCAAGCGCATGAAGGAGGTCTACGGCATTCACTACAGCGACGAGAGCATCGCGATCGCCGCGCTTCTGCACGATCTCTGCAAGATCAATTTCTATCGCGTTGACAGCAGAAACGTTAAAAAGAACGGCACCTGGACGGTCGTTCCTTACTACACCATCGAAGACACCCTGCCCTACGGACACGGCGAAAAGTCTGTCTACATCGCCTCGGGCTTTATGAGACTGACCCGCGACGAGGCTTTTGCGATCAGGTATCATATGGGATTTTCGGGTCCCGAGGACAACGGCACCGTCGGCAAGGCGCTTGAGATGTTCCCGCTCGCCTTCGCACTGTCTGTAGCCGATATGGAAGCGGCATACTTCCTTGAAGGAATGCCCGAGGAAAATTAAGCAATGGCGAGAGAAAGACAAATTTCGCAGAAAACGCGCACAAGGCATAAGCTCGAGCGGTCGCTTGTATGGATAAAATACTGCTCGCCCGCCATTCTTACGCTTTCGTCTTGGTTCTTTTGCCTGATCAGGTGCGTGCGCTTTTATGACGGAGAGACTACCTACAGCTTGCAATCCGTCAACGAAATGGTGGCGCAGGCAATGAAGGGAGTTGAGTCCTACACCCCGGGTAAGGACGACAGCTACACGGCTCTTCTGGCAAACGCGCTCGAGCCGGTGACGAATATTTACGTATGGTCATTTATCATTGCGGGAGTGCTTTCGCTCTACCTGATGGTCTTCGCAATTATAATTTTATCGGGTGACCCGATGTCGGTTCCGACCAACCGCGCAAAACTCTGGTTCAAGACCTTCTTCCCGGGCAAGTGGCTTGTGCCGATTGCCTTGATTTTACCTGTATATCCGACGTTTATGCCCTACATTATCAGGTACCAGTTTTTCAAATATTACGTAATGAATGATCTTACCGTCATCATGGCAAGATTCAATCCGGCAATTGCGGTAACTGCGCTTTGCGCAATCTTTCTTACCGTATTTTTCGTTGCGATCCCTTTTGAGCGCAGACATAAAATGGACCCGTTTTGCAGGTACGATCTTGAGGAAGATGAATAAATAACAATTTTTGTTGAAAATTGAACAAAAATGCAGGAAGTATCTGTACTTTCTGCATTTTTTCCTTGACAAACGCACTCTTTTGTGATAAAATAAAGTGGTATGAGTTTATTCTTTATTTAGTATATATCTCATAATAAATTATTTGAAGAAAGACAGACACAAAAGGAGGTGCAAACGAAATTGGATTTGATTGAAATTATCATCTGTGTTGCGGTCGGTATCGTAATGCTCGGACTCGGAATCCTCTTCGGTGTTCTTATCCGCCGTTCTATCGCCGAGAAGAAGCTCGGTGTTGCTGAAGAACGAGCAAAGAAGATCGAAGCCGATGCCAAAGTCACGGCAGAAGCCGAAGCAAACAAGATGATCTTGGCGGCTCAGAAAGAGATCAACCAGATGCGTTCGGAATCCGAGCGCGAGATCAAGGAGCGCCGCAGCGAGATCACAAGATCGGAACGCAGATTGACACAAAAAGAAGAGTCGCTCGATAAAAAGACCGAGCAGCTTGAGAAGAAGAATGAACAGCTCGACAAACGTATCAAGGATAACGAGATCGTTCGCGAGCAGCTGAACGCGTCTCTTGAGCTTCAGACCCGTGCGCTCGAGCGCATTTCGGGTCTTACTGCCGAGGAGGCGAAGACCGAGCTTATCGAAAAGCTTGAAAGCGTTGCCAAGTTTGAATTTGCTCAGAGACTCAGCGAGCTTGAGGAGCAGTTCAAGGACGAGGCAGACACCAAGGCGCGCAATTACATTTCGCTGGCTATTCAGAGATACGCCGCAGACAACGTATCCGAGACCACCATCACATCTGTATCTCTCCCCGGAGAGGAGATGAAGGGACGTATCATCGGACGCGAAGGAAGAAACATTCTCATGCTCGAAAAGCTTACGGGAGTCGATCTCATCATCGACGACACTCCCGCGGCTATCACACTTTCGGGCTTCGACCCCGTTCGCCGCGAGATCGCAAGACTTGCGCTTGAAAAGCTTATCGCGGACGGACGAATCCATCCCACGAGAATCGAGGAGATGGTCGAAAAGGCAAAGCGCGAGGTCGAGGCGGGAGTCAAGCAGGCGGGCGAGCGTGCAACCTTCGAGGTTGGCGTTCACGGACTCAACCCCGAGCTTGTCAAGCTTCTCGGAAGACTCCGTTACCGTACGTCCTACGGCCAGAACGTGCTCAAGCATTCCGTTGAGGTCGCATTCCTCGCAGGAATTATGGCGGAGGAGCTCGGTGTTGATGCGGCAACCGCAAGGCGCGCGGGTCTTCTCCACGATATCGGTAAGGCTTTCCCCCACGACGTCGAGGGTACTCACGTACAGATCGGCGTAAACGCTGCCAAGAAGTTTAAGGAGAGCCGCGAGGTCATCCACGCTATCGAGGCGCACCACAATGACGTTGAACCCAAGACCATCATCGCCGTTCTCGTTCAGGCTGCCGACGCAATTTCCGCGGCAAGACCCGGCGCGAGACGCGAGGATCTTGAGAATTACACCAAGCGTCTTGAAAAGCTCGAGGAGATCGCCAAGGACTTCAAGGGTGTTGAAAAGGCGTATGCTATTCAGGCGGGACGCGAGCTCCGCGTAATGGTCAAGCCCGAGGAGGTCGATGACGTTACCATGAAGATCATCGCGCGCGATATGGCGCAGAAGATCAAGGAGGACGTCAAGTACCCCGGTCAGATCAAGGTGCATATCATCCGCGAATCAAGAGCTGTTGATTACGCGAAATAATTAGAAAAGCCACCGCTTCGGCGGTGGTTTTTTAGTGTAAGCGGAAAGTTAGAAAAATGAAGATTCGGAGTGAAATTGAGAAAAACGTGCAAAAAATCGTCAGAAAAGTCAGAAAAACGTGCAAAAATCTTCTGAAAAATCCGGAAAAACGTGCAAACAATTCTTGCTTTTTTAAGAAAAACGTGGTATAATAAGATATGTCCGGAAAAGAGGAGGAAAATCATATGAAACGCAACGCACTTGAAGCTTTAAAAAAGTGGAAAGAAAGCGAGGATCGCAAGCCGATGGTGCTTCGCGGCGCGCGGCAGGTAGGTAAAACCTGGCTTATGAAAGAATTTGGAAAGAGCTGTTACGATGATTTTGTTTATTTCAACTTCGACGAGGAGGAAGAACTAAAGTCGGTTTTCGAATCAAACAAAAACCCCGAACGAATTATCGAATTGCTTTCATTGATCGTCGGAAAGAAGATATTTCCTGTACAGACTCTGATCATTTTTGATGAGATACAGGAGTGTCCCGAAGCTTTGAATACGCTCAAATATTTCAGAGAAAAGGCAAATGAATATCATATTGTTTCCGCCGGCAGCTTGTTGGGCACACTATTGGCAAAGCCAAAATCCTATCCGGTAGGAATGGTAAATCTTCTGGATATTTATCCTTTGACTTTCGACGAGTTCCTTGATGCTGTTGATCCTTCAATGTACGCATATTATATGAGTATTGAAAAGGGGCAGCCTATAGAGGATATTTTTCATAATAGATTGCTTGAGGTGTACAATTACTATTTGATTATCGGAGGTATGCCGGAATGCGTCTCATCGTGGCTCAAATATAAAGATCCTGAAAAAATAATGCAAATACAGCGTGAGCTTATTGAGGTTTATGAAAACGACTTTTCAAAACACAATGGCAGAGTAAACAGCGGACGGATATTGATGGTTTTCCGAAGCATCGTTTCACAGCTTGCAAAGCAAAACGAAAAATTTATTTACACAGCTGTTCGCGAAGGTGCAAGAGCACGTGATTTCGAGGAAGCTATCGAATGGCTCGTTTCTGCGGGCATGCTAAATCGGATATATAACGTTTCAAAGGCAGAGCATCCTCTGTCGGCTTTTGACAAGCTGGACTGCTTTAAGCTTTTTCTCTTTGATACGGGGTTGTTGAAATATATGGCAGGAATAGATAATGGAGCTATCCTTATGAGATCCGATTATCAATTCAAAGGGCAGCTTGCCGAAAACTACGTTTTACAGCAGCTTCGCGGTCAATTTACAGCCCATCCTCATTATTATGCTGATAAAAATAGTGAGATTGATTTTTTGATTCAGTATAGGAGCGATATTATTCCCGTGGAAGTTAAGGGCGGAGAGGATAAATCGGCTTCATCGTTCAAAAAGTATATTAAAGATCATTCCCCGGAATATGCTGTTCGCTACTCACAGCGAGGATATCGAAAAGATGGGCATATAACCAATATCCCGCTTTATCTTGCGGGCCGGACTAAAGAATTACTATAAAAAATAATGGACTGAATCACTGATTGTCTGTGATTCAGTCCATTGTTTTTAAAGATTGATAAGAGAAAATTCATTTCCCTCTTTTTTAAGTATCTCCGCCTCTCTTGAATGACAAGTCAAGATGATGACCTGCGATTCCTCTGCGATCCTGGTCAGAAGGTCGAGCAGTGCCGCGGCGCGGGTGTCATCGAGCTGTGCGAAGACCTCGTCGAGGATCATGGGAGGACGGTCTGCGGGATAGAGCATCGAGGAAAGCGCAGTGCGGAGCGAGAAATACGCCGCGTCTCGCGTTCCCGCGCTGAGCGAGGCGATGGGTTTTGTGCCGCTTTCGGTGAGGATCGAGAGCGAAAAGTCCTCGGAAATGCCGAAATCGTAATATTTTCCGTCGGTCAGGTGCTTCATAAGCGTTCCTGCGCCCGCACGGAGTCTTGGAGTCACGTTTCGGCGCAGACTTTCGCCCGCGTTTGAGATAGATTCATATGCAAGGACGATGGCGGCGTGTTTGCGTTCTGCATCGTAAAGTGCCGCTTCAACCGCTTCAAGCTCTGACGCGATGCGGTTGGGATTCTCGGACGTACCCTCGATTATTCCGAGGTTCTTTTCGGAATCGAGCAGACGAGTGCGCGCCGCGTCGAGACGTGCGGCAAACTCGTCGCGCTCCTGCTTGAGAGTCGTGAGATTTGCAAGATCGAGCATAGCCTTTGCCGCGGGCGTGATATGCGCGCGGAGGGCGGCTTCGTCCTCGCCCTCGAGCTTTGCGCGGGATTCGGCAACCGATGCCGTGTATTTTTCGATGTCGGATTCGAGAGCCCCGCTTCTCTCGGCGACCTTTGCCGCTTTTTCGGCTGTCTCGGCAAGGAGGACGGAGATGTTCTTGTTGTCACCGTCGATGCCAAAGCGGGCGAGAACCTTCTTGGCTTCGTCAACGATATCGAGGACGGCGCCGTTCTTCTTCGCGTGTGCCTGCTCGAGTGTGCCGAGCTTCTTTGAGAAGTCGTCGATCTCCTTTTTGGCTTCAAGGCAGAGGGCGGCGTGCGCTATGATGTCCTTCTTTTTTACTCGTCCATCGGCTTCAAAGCCGAGGTCGAATAGATAGGATGCCGCGCGTCTGCGTGCTCTTGACGCGGAAAGCGCAACGGCAACGCCGATCATGAGTATCACGAGTCCGCCAACAGAAATTGCGGACGAAAACGCCATATCAAAGGCGGGAATGAGCTTGAGAAAGTAGACCACGAGCGAGCCCGCCGTCAGAGCCGCGCCGAGGATCGCGAAGAGGATTCCCCAGCAAAGGCGTGCGCCAACCGAGGCGCGGAGTTTTTTGTATCTGTCGGCAACCGCTTCGGGACCGCCCGTGCGCTCGATGTCGTCGGCGCGTGCGGCAAGATTGGTGTCGCCCGTCTGCTCACCGCGGAGTCCCGCAAGCTCGCCCGCGCTCTTTGCCGCCTCGGATTCGGCGGATGCGAGCCTTCTTGAGAGCGAATCAAGCTCTGAGACGTACGCGCGGTCGGGGAGCTTGCCCTCGTAGCCGAATTCGGCAAGGAGCTCTTCGCGCTCGGCGGTAAGAGTTGCAACCTTCGCCTCGCCCGCGTGGAGCATATCGAAGCGTTTGATCGTCTGGATCGCCTCGAAGGCGCGGAGTCTGTCCTCTGCCGCGGTCAGCTTACGGCGAAGTTCGGCTGTGAGAGTGCGCGCGCGTTCAACGGTCGATCGGAGCGCGAGGATATTCTTTGACGATTCTTCCGCCTCGATGAGCTTCTTTTGCAGAGCGTCGCGCTCGGCTGTCAGGTCGGTGATCAGACCTCCGTTTCCGCGCTGAAGGCGGAACTGTCGGCGAGCAGTGTTGAGACGGGTCAGCGCGCGCTCGGTGTAGATCGCCTCGTCAGCGGAGAAGAGGATGTTTTCAATGGATGAGGAAATTTCGCTTCCCGAAAGCGAGGAAAGCGACTGCTGCTTGACCGATGAGGTCGAGTCGTAAACGCCCGAGGGAACGCCGAGGAAATACTGACCCGGCACCTCGCCCTTCAGCACGGCACTTCCTGTCGAGAGGTCGATGATCTGGCATTTTTCGCTGTAACCGTCGCGGTTGTCGGCGCGGATGCCTTTGCGCTCAATGCGGAACGAGCCCTTTTCGCATTCGATCTCAATGCTGCCTTCGGCGACACCGTCCGCCCAGGAAAGCGCGCGGTCGTGCTCGAGGACACCTTCTTCGCTTCTGCGCGAGGGCAGACCGTAGAGGACGAAGCGGATGAAGGCAAGGATCGTGCTCTTGCCCGATTCGTTCGCGCCCGAAATGATGTTGATGCCGTCCGAAAGCTCGCAGGAAACGCCCGAAAGCGTGCCGAACGATACGATATTTATCTTCCTTATTATCATAATTGTGCCCCCTTACATGAAAGCTCTGCCGTCGAGCGCCAAGAGACCTATGCGCAGAGCATCCGCGGCGATCTTACGCTCTTCTTCGTCGGGCGACGAGAGACGGGGAAGCAGAGTGCGGTAGAGCTCGCCCTTGATCGTCATATCGGTCTCGAGATATTCTGAGCCAAAGACGGGAGCGGTGCGGTCGCGGAGCTTGAGCGAACAGAGACCCAGGTTCGCAAGAAGCTCGATCTGTGAGGCATTGGGCGCATAATCGGGAGGGATCGAACCTTCAAGATAGACCTTCAGCGATACGCTTGAGTTGCAGTTTTCTTTTTTAGCAAGCTCACACAGCCGCGCGGCAACCTCGGAGTCGCTGTCGGCACCCGTGACGTCGAGGCGGCGGGTGAGGTATTTGTGCTCCGATGTGATGATCTTGCGGATCTCGGGTGCGCGTCCGTCATCAATAGTGACCGAAAGCACACCGCCCTCGCCTTCTTCGTCATAGGAACGACCCTCGGGAAATCCGCAATAAGAAACAGTTGTGCGACCCGCGAGAGTGATCTCGGGGACGTTGTGGATGTGTCCGAGCGCGGCATAAGCGCACCCCGATGCCGCGAAGAGCGAAAGAGGAGTGGGCGCATAGCGCGAGATCGGGGAGACGGTGTCGGCGTGCGCGCAGATGAGATTTACCGCGCCGGCGTCGGGCAGAAGACCGTCCGAAAGAGGCGAGCGCTCAAGTGCGGGAGAGGTAAATCCCCAGCCGTGCACGGCAACAGAGACCTCGCCGATATTGAATCGGAAGGTCGAAAGCTCCTCGGTATCAAAAATATAAACGTTGTCGGGCCAGGCTGTTGCGGTCCAGATGCTTCCGGGGGAATAGGGATCGTGGTTTCCCGGGGCGATCACAACGGGCTTGCCGTAAGCCGCAAGCGAATCGCGCACAAGCGCGAGTGTCTCGGGACTGACGTAACCGCAGTCGAAAAGGTCGCCCGCGATCAGCATCATGTCGTGCTCACCCGCAAGCTCGACGATGTCAATGAATATTTTTCTGAGTTCATCGCGAAGCCGCTCGCCCGTGGCAAGATCGACTCCGGTGAAGGGCGAATCGAGATGGAAGTCGCCCGTGTGGAGGATTTTGAGCATATGTTTGTCCTTTGTTTGGAGTTGTAATTTTGTTTGTGCGTTTGTCCTTCGCGAGTGCCAAGTTGCTAGTTGCTAGTTGCTAGTGAATAGGAAATTTTCGCTGTCGCGAAAATATTTTATTAAAATAAAACAGTGAGAAAGTTTTGATCAAACTTTTTCAAAAGTTTGCGGAGTTTGAGGCAGAGCCTCATTTCAATGCAAAGGCTTCAGCCTTTGCTTCTATGCTTCAAAAAGACGAAGCTTAGCTTCGGATTTTTGGACAGAGTCAATACTTCCCGAATGTAGGGAAGTATTGACTCTGTCACCCCGCGCGCAGAGCGCGCAAGATCATTCGTCATTGTATATTATTGTTATCCCAAGGCTTTCAAAAAGCTCAATAATCATAGGATCTTTACATATATAGAAAAGATCGTTGCCTTCGATGTCCTGAACGGCGAAAGTTTTTTGCTTTACTTCGCCTGTTTTTGAGCCTTCGCTGATAGTAGTAACTGCGCCTTTTCGGGGATTTTCATTGATTTTAGGAGAGATTTTTCCGATGTAAGCGATTGGAATACGGACTTTTTTGCGTCCAATGAGCTTGAGGATTATTTCGTTATTTTTATCGTCAAAGTAAAAACAGTTTATAAGACCGCTGATAAATCTTTTGCGTTGATAAAAGATGCCTCCGGCCCAAAGTATCAGTATCACAATGCCGGCTATCCAAAAAGTAATTAGAGTAAAGACTGTGAGAAAAATGCACAAGGCATTTAGGGTCACTACTACCAATACTTCCAAAAAGAATCGCCAACCGTTGTGCCAATTAATATTGTAGCGTTTCATTTGATCTCCTTCCTAATTATAATAGAAGATAAAAGGGATGAAGCTTTGTGGGTTCGTTTGTCGTTTATGTAATACAGACGGGTGCTCTCCTCAACCACCGCTGTACTGCATAAGAAGCAGGAGCGGATATTATTTAATAAAAATCAGAAAATTTCCGAGCATCGGTAATTTACCTTCAACTAGCAACTACCAACTAGCGACTAGTAACTAGCAACTAGTAACTAGCAACTAACGCCTCCGGCGTATTCCACAAACTTCATCATCGCCCCTCTGCCCTCGTCGGTAGCCTTATAAACTCCCGCGTCCTCAAGTACTGCGGTGAATGTCTTTCCGATCTCCTCGTAGAGAATCGATTCGACGTTTTCGGGCGTGAAGGTGTAGTTGTCCTTGAAGCTACCCAGCCACGCGACGTGCTTTTCGCAGTCGGGGTCGGTCGCGGGATCGCCGCCCGCGATGATGATCTCGCCGAGGCGCGCCATCTCCTTTTTGAGTCGTGCGGGAAGGATCGCGAGTCCCATGACCTCGATCAGCCCGATATTTTCCTTCTTTATATTATGCT
>JAZSMP010000343.1:0-4063 GCA_045535915.1 Eubacteriales bacterium
GCCTCGATAGCAGCCGCACAGCCTGCGCCGCCGCCGCCGATAACGAGAACGTCAACGTCGTAGTCAACCTTATTAAGGTCGATCTTCTCGCCAAGGATACGGCTGTTGGAATGAAGAAGCTGACCGGGCTCGCAGGGGACCTTTTCACCCTTATTGGGACCAACCTTGATCTCAACGAAACCGTCGTCTCTGTAGTCGGGGTGATAAGCCTTAAGAAGAGCGGACTTCTCATCAGCGGTCATACGTCTGGGCTCTGTAGCCATACGTGCTTCGCGCGACGCTTCAAGCTTTTTTATGGATTCAAGCATTTCCTGAGTATACATTCTTTAGTCCCTCCTTATTTCTCAATATCTCTGGTGTTGTAGAGTTCCTGCATCTCGGAGATGGGCTTCTGCATAACCTTCTCGATGAGCTCATCATACTCGCCGCGGTTGATCTCGTCAACTCGGTTAATAAGATGCTCGGTCTCGGGAGCGATATACTTACCGGTGAGTCGTCTTGCAAGAAGACCTACGTGAGGATGCGAGATCTCTGCAGGGCAGCGAACCGAGCAGACTCCGCAGGATACGCAGTCGAAGGATTCCTCAGCGCACTTCTCGAACTCGCCTCTCTGAGCGTATGCGATATACTGCATAACGTTGAGGCTCTGGGTGCATGCCTTGGTGCAGGCGTTGCATCCGATGCAGGAGTAGATCTCGGGGTAAAGCTCCATCATGACCTGCTGGTTGGGACGGAGATCCTTGATCTCGTATGTTCTCTTATCAGTGGGGAAGAAGGGGATGGAAGCAACGTACATGCCTTCCTGTACCTGAGTCTGGCAAGCGAGGCAGGTCTTAAGCTCATTCTGACCCTTGATTCTGTAAATAGTAGCACAAGCTCCGCAGAAACCGTGGCGGCAGCCGCAACCTCTCTTGAGGGTGTAGCCTGCATACTCCATAGCCGTCATGATCGTAAGGTCTGCGGGAACGCTGTATTTCTTACCGAAGAAATACACATTAACCATATTTTCCATATTCGGTTTAAGTCCTTTCAATATTATAAGATGTGGATTAATACTCGGGGGGAAGCTCGTCGATCTCGTCGAAGCGGAATACCGGTCCGTCCTTGCAGACGTACTTGGAACCGATATTGCATCTTCCGCACTTGCCGACTCCGCACTTCATGCGAAGCTCGAGGGTGCTGTAGATCTGTGTCTTGGATACGCCCATATCGCCGAGCGCGCCGAGAACGAACTTGATCATGATTGGAGGTCCGCAGATAAGGGAGATGGTATTGATACCGAACTCAACCTGTCCTGCCTCGCCGAGCTCCTTAACGAAGGTGGGAACGAAGCCAACGTGGCCGTTCCAGCCTTCCTGCTCACGGTCGATGGTGAGGTGTACGTTGATGCCGGGGGTGTTCATCCAGACTTCCTTGATCTCCTTGAGCTGAACGAGGTCGTCAGCCGAGCGGGAGCCGTAGATGATATCTACCTTGCCGTAATCTGCTCTGTTGTCGATAACGTAGTTGATTACCGAACGGAGGGGAGCAAGTCCGATACCGCCGGCGATGAATACGAGATCCTTACCCTTGAGGACGGTGTCAACCGGGAAATTGTTGCCGTAAGGACCTCTTACAGTGATCTCGGAGCCGACCTCGAGGCTGTGAAGCATCTCGGTGAGCATTCCGCATCTCTTGATACTGAATTCCTGATATTCCTTGTTTGTGGGAGAGGAGGTGATCGAGAACATACCCTCGCTTACACCGGGAACGCAGAGCATTGCGCACTGGCCGGGCATATGCTCGAAGAGCTTGCCGCCCTCGGGAGCGTTTACGCGGAAGGTCTTGACGTCGGGAGTCTCCTCGCGGATGTCGGTGATGATGCCGACCATGGGGATCAGGGTGTCGTGCTTAAAGCCGGGGAAGCATGTACATTCATGCTCGCCGTGATTGTGTTCATGGTTGCTCATTGTCACTTATCTCCCTTCTCGCTGAATGCTTTGATTACCTTGACGATATTGAGCGACGCGGGGCACTTGTCCACGCAGCGTCCGCATCCCACGCAGGAATACATACCGTCGTTGTTTGCAGGGAAGTAGACGAGCTTGTGCATAAATCTCTGTCTGAATCTCTGCATCTGGCTGTTACGGTTGTTACCGTGAGCCATCATTGTAAAGTCGGAGTACATGCAGGAGTCCCAACAGCGGTATCTCTGCACGCCGTTACCTGTGTTGTAGTCCTTGATATCGTAGCACTGGCAGGTGGGGCACACGAAAGTGCAGGTGCCGCACGCAAGACAGGGCTTGTAAAGCTCATTCCAGAGCTCGGAGTTGAACTTTTCGGTGAGAACGTCGCCGTTCCAGCCCTCGAGAGAGAGGTTCGAGTAAGGAAGCTTTTCTACGATCTCCTTGACTGCGCTCTTCTCTGCCTCGACCTTTGCTTCATCAGCGTCGGTAAGGAGAGACTTAACGGTCTCGGTAAGAGCCTCACCCTTCTCGGTGAGTGCCTTCCAGTAGAGTTCACCCTCGATCATCCAGGTTGCAACGTCTGCGGCGGGCTCGGTGCAGTCAACACCGAAAACCTTACAAAAGCAGCTCTCCTCGGGCTCGTGGCAAGCGAGAGCAACGATTACGCCGTGTGCGCGTCTTGCCGCATAGAAGGAGTCAACGGGATCGGAAAGGAATACTCTGTCAAGAACCTCGATGCCCTTGATGTCGCATGCCTTCATGCCGAAAACGACGAAAGGAGCGTCAACAAGCTTCTCGGGAGTGATCTTAAGCTTATTTTCTTCCTTATTACAAGTATAAAGAGTTTCGCTCTGGGGGAAGAATACGTCCTTGGGGGACTTTACGGTCTTGAGGGTGTCAAGATCAACCTGTGCGTCCTCGGTCCAAGCGGCGAAATTGGTCTGACCTGCAACCTGTACGGGCAGGTAGAGCTCGTTATTTTCATTGATAAGGGCGAATAAGGACGCCAGATTTTCTTTTGCTATCTTATACATCACAATACTCACCTTTCGTTAACGATGGAGGGCTCGGCGTCCTCGGTATCGAAGTTTACGAGAGGTGCGCGGCTTCCTGCCTCTGCACCCGCTACGTACTCGCCGTAGATCTCATTGATATCCTTGATGAACTTTCTGTTGAAGAGGTGGAGCGGGATGCCCTGAGGACATACTCTGCTGCACTCGCCGCAGTCGGTGCATCTGCCCGCAACGTGGAACGCGCGGATGATATGGAACATCTTTTCCTCGAAGGAATCGACGTTCGCCTTCTGAGCGGAATCGAACTTGGTGCTGTCAAATACGCACTTGCGGCAGGAGCATGCGGGGCATACGTTTCTGCACGCATTGCAGCGGATGCACTTGGAGAGCTCGGACTTGAAGAACTCGAACTTCTCCTCGGGACTCATAGCCTCGAGCTTTTCGACCTCTGCGAATCTCTCCTTATCGGCGGTGTCGCGTGACTCGCCGATGAGCTCATCATAGATCTTGTGCTCCTTGCCCTTGCAGACGTGGCATCTCTCAAGCATACCGTCGCTGTAAGAGCAGGATTTCTTACCGTATATAGTGTCGATCCCGAGAGTATCGCAAGCGTCGGTCATCTCGGCACCCGAAATAGCGGTGATACCCTTGATTCCGGTCTTCTTGATCTTCTCGATATCGAGCTTACCCTTACAGCCGACGCCGATTATGTACGCCTTATCTCTGTCAACTCTGTGCTCGGTCAGGAGCTGGTTGAAGCTGTAGCTGTCGCAGGGCTTGAGGCAAACGAGGGTCTTGCCCTCGAGCTTGGATGCCTCGATCATGTATTTTGAAAGGTTAGCTCCGCAGAATCCGTTGTAAACGAACTTATCAAGGCTTTCTGCGGTCTCAAAGAACGCGGGCTCGGGATTGTAGGGCATATCGCCGATCTTCCAGCCCAGAACTCTTGCGACTGTACCGTCGGCAAGGAGCTCTTTTGCGCGATTAATCAGTTCTTGCATCTCAGATCCCCCAATCTGACGTTCTCGCCGAGACCACGGATCTTGGCTACGAAGTCATTCATTGTGTCAGAGAACTTAACGCCCTCTGCGGCGGATACCCACT
>JAZSMP010000126.1:0-6228 GCA_045535915.1 Eubacteriales bacterium
AACCATACAACCAAGTAAGCCGACATCCAATACGTACATCTTGAATGCTTTCATATCTTCATAAGCCTTCAAGGGTAAATGTCCTGTGGTTACACGGCTTACCTTGTGAACAAGTCCGCAATCGGAAAGCCACATAATAGCGCTTTCGTATTCCTTCGCTCTCCCACCTTCACGCACAAGTCCATAAATAAATTTTTTGTTTTTCTTTGCGAGCTGAGAAGGAATGCTGTTCCAAATCATACGGATCTTCGGAACAGTTTCGTTCGGTGCGTGCTTTGAAAAATCCTGCTCATAGGCCTCAAGTATCCGTCTTTGGATTCGACGAACCTTATTAAAATCATTATCGGAAGCAAAAGAGGCGACAACCTCGGGCATACCGCCGACGAAATAATAATGCTTCAAGGAATCTATAAGATCATGCTTGAATGCCGTCATCATTTCATAATCGCCATGGTCTATCAGATCAACGTATTTTTCCTTGCCCGTAGCTATAAGGAATTCCTTGAAGGAAAGCGGATACAGATTAAGAAAGTCAACTTTGCCTACCGGAAAAGAGGTGCCTTGATGCAATGCTATTCCGAGCAAAGAACCCGCGCAAATAATATCATATTCGGGTGCGTTTTCATAGAAATACTTCAAGCTCGCCAAAGCGCGGGGAACTTCCTGTACTTCGTCAAAAATAATAAGCGTGTTTTCGGGAGTTATCTTGACGTCGTAATATAACTCCAAGCCCGAAATGATTCTGCTGATTTCGAGATCAGAGGAAAACAATTCCGCCATTATTGAATTGGAATCAAAATTGATATAAACAACATTTTCATATGCTTGCTTACCGAATTCTTTCATAAGCCAAGTTTTACCGACCTGTCTTGCACCTTCAATGATCAGAGGCTTGCGGTCAGGATTTCTTTTCCATTCATATAATTCTTCTATCGCCGATCTGTACAAGGTCTTTCACCTCCGTAAAATAATACGATATTATTATATACCAAAAAAACAAAAATGTCAACGAGTTTTAGAAATATTATTACATTTTTACCGATGAACTTTTGTGTTGTATTACATTTTTACCGACGAACTTTTGTTGTATGTTACATTTTTACCGACGAACTTTGTGCTTGACAAATAATCCCGACTCGAAACAGCGAGTCGGGATTGGTATTACAGGTTAAACTTCTTAAAATTCGCCTCTCGGATCGCGTCGAAGTGACGGGAGCGTACTCTTCTGAACGCCTCGCAGGTTGCAGCCCACGCGCGCTCGCAGCATTCGCTCTTGTATGTGTTCGACTCGCTTCCGCGGTATGCCCAGGAAATGAGAGTGCGCGCGCCTGCGTCGTATGCGGCGTCGGCGGCGACGATTATCTCGTCCTCGTGACCGCGCGGGATGTCGTAGCTCTGTATCCAGATGTGGTTCTGCTTTCCGATCGCGCTTGTCTCCTCGATGATCTGCTTTGAGGACTTATAAACGTACTCATAAGGATCGCGCTTGCCGCTCTTTGGATGCCAGTAGGGGTCGATTCCGAAGTCATTGAGGGTCGGGATAGTCATGATCTTCTTCGCGTAATCAAGGGTGTGGAGCATTACGCAAACGCTGTTCTCGATGCCCATAGATGCCGCGTAGGAGCAGACGGTGTCAAAGTAGTTAAGAAGGGAATCAATTCTGAATTCGCGCATCTCGTCGGTCATCTCACGCGGCATCGGGTGACCGTATTTTTCCTCGAAAAGCTTTTGGCAGGTCGGGCAGCAGCAGGAGAAGAGCTCGCCCTTCTGCTTGAAGTGGGGCTCGTCCCAGAAGATCTTTTTGCCTCCGAAGGAGGCGACGGCTTCGATCCAGTTCTTTGTGAATGCGATGAACGCGGGAGCGTTGTAGCAGGCGGAGACGGGATCGATCGATCCGTCCGAGTAGACCTGATGCGCCTCGGGGTGGTACTGCAGAAAATGCGACTTGTCGCCGGGAGGGCCTCCGATGCCCCAGTTGTCGATCCAGACCTCAAGTCCGTTATATTCCGAGATCTTGCAGATCTCGTTCATCACGCCAAGATGGCGGTCCCAGTCGTTGTGCGAGAACATATGAACGACGACGTCCATATTCTGACGCGCCATTTCAGCCATATCGTCGGCTACGTGGCGAAGGATTCGGTTGCCGTGGTATGCGGCTCCGGTTCTGATTCTTTCCATGTCAATACTCCTTAGTCTTCAGATTCTTCGTATAATTTCATTCCCTGCATCTTCGAGATCGGCTTGAAGCCGTCGATCTCGCCGCGCTGGATCGCGCCGAAGATGCGGTAGCGCAGACCCTTGTTCTGTCTCTCAATAGAGGCGAGAAGCTGTTTCATATTCTCGCGCTCGGTGTTTCCGTCGGCGGGACAGGTCGAGGTGACCACGGGAAGCTCGGTCTTTGAAGCAAAATATCGGACGTCCTTTTCGGGCATATATATGAGTGGACGGATGACGGTGATATCCATTCGCGAGAGGTAGGTAACGGGCGAGAAGGTGCCGATCCTGCCCTCGAAAAAGAGGTTGAGCATAAAGGTCTCGACAACGTCGTCGAAATGGTGTCCGAGCGCCACTTTGTTGCACCCTTCCTCCACCGCGGCGGTATTTAAGGCTCCTCGGCGCATTTTTGCGCATAGAGAACAGGGATTCGGCTCCCGTCGGACATTGAATATAATATTGGATATTTCGGTTTTGACGATCTTGTACTCAACTCCGAGCTTCTCGCAGTATTCGGCAACGGCTGAAAAATCCATACCCTCGAGTCCCATATCAATGCTGATGCCTATGACCTCGAATTTCTTCGGGTAGAATCTGCGCAGACCCGCAAGGGCGGTCAGAAGTGCAAGCGAATCCTTGCCTCCCGAGATACCGACGGCAATGCGGTCGCCGTCCTCGATCATCCTGTAATCGTCAACCGCGCGTCGCGCGTGGCTGAGAAGTCTTTTGGTGTCGCTCATTCGAAGAGATACCTTTCAAGTGACGCCGTGTCGAAAAAGACGACGTCGGCGTTATTTTTCATAAATTTACGGCAAAGTGTGCTCGGCTGAGCCCAGAGCGCGGCGGCGAAGGTCACGCCTGCGTTTCGAGCCATATCGTAGCCGTGCTTAAGATCGTCAATGACAAGAATGCCGGAAAGTTCAAGCGAATATTTCTTTGCAATATCGAAAACGGGAAAGGGATCGGGTTTGCGTTTACCCTCGCCCGCGTCCCAGCCGTAAACGGCATCGGGTGCGGAGTTGAAATTTGCTTTCCAGTCTCGGAGAATGTTTTCGCTTTCGGAATGCGAAACTGTGCAGATGATGCCTCCCGAGGCGCGCTGACGCTCGATTATACGAGCCATGCCGGGGCAGGCTGTCGGAGTGATCTCGCGGACGAATCTTTTCCAGTTGTTGTACTCGAATTTCATTTCATCGGGCGTGAGAGCGAGGATCTGCGTGCAGTATTCGAAAAATCCCGGCACGAAGCAATAATCCATGAATTTCTCGTATTCGGGACGGATATCGGGGCGCAGATGCGAAAGTGTGTCGAGAAGTGCGGGGTAGTTGACCTCGGCGGTCGAGTTGACCGTTGTATCGTCGTGGTCAAGTATCAGGCATTTATATTTCATATTTCAAATGACGTCTTTTCATATATTTTTTCTATCCGCTCGGTGCGGATGCGGGGATTGACGATCTCGTCGGTGTAGAGGAAGAGCGGGGGCTCGAATTCAAGCAGCGGAGCACCGCCGAATTTCGCCTCTACGAGGACGAAAGCGGGCTTCGATTTGGTATCGGCATAGACCGTGCAGATCTTCTTGGGCTCGAGTCTCGCTTCTCTCATGGCGCAGAAAAGGTCGACAAGTCTGTCGGGGCGGTAAACGCAGACGAAGTTTCCGCCGTATTTGAGAAGTCTTGCCGCCGCCGCGCAGAAATCCGAAATGCCGCCGTGGATCTCGTGGCGCGCCGATTGGCGGATCGAATCGGGGCTTTCGGGACCCGGATGTGCAAAATAGGGCGGATTCGAGAAAACGCAGTCAAAATACCCGCCGAGTGCATCGGGATGCGCCTCGCGGATGTCGATATTGTGCACAGTCATTTTTTCGTCGAGCGAATTGAGAGTGACGTTGCGTGTGGCAAGGTCGGCGCTTTCCTTTTCGATCTCAAGCGCCGCGACGTGATCGAATTTATCGAATGCCGCCGCAAGGAGGCTGACAACGCCGGTTCCGCATCCGAGCTCGCAGGCACGCTTCCCTTTTTTCAGGCGCGCGGCAAGAAGGTATGAATCCGAGCCCCAGGCAAGCCCCTTACCGTTTGATATCATTTTCACTCTGTCGCCGACTGCGACAATATTTTCGTTTTCCGAAAGATTTATATTTTCCATAATTATTTTTCCTTAGGGTCAAAAAAAGCGGAGCGTGTACTCCGCTTTTTATGTGGGACTGATTAAATTACTCAGCCTTGGGAGCCTCAACAGGGCAAGTATCTGCGCAAGAACCGCAGTCAATGCACTTGTCGGGGTCAATTACGTACTTGCCGTCCTGCTCGCTGATAGCCTCAACGGGGCATTCCTCAGCGCAAGCGCCGCAAGCGATGCAATCATCAGTGATCTTGTATGCCATTGTGACACCTCCGTTAGTTGTTGTGGATATATTGTATCACAAAATAATCAAAAATGGAATAGGTTTTTCAAAAAAAGTTTGAAAAATTTCAAAAAAATTTTTGGAAGCCTTTATTCGTCGTCTTTATCGCCCGACTTTTTGTTATCCGCTGCGCGAATTACCTTTATTGTGCTCATATGGTAGTTCTTGGGAGCGGCATCCTGCTTGTCATTGAGCTTTACTTTGACGTTGCCCGAGATCGGGAAGATGTCGATAACGACACCGCGTCCGTCGGGTGTGTCAACGACAGAATCGGCGGGCGGCATCAGTGCGATCTCGCGCTCGTATGCTTCCTGCTCGTAGCGCAGACAGCACATAAGTCTGCCGCAGGTGCCCGAGATCTTCGAGGCGTTGATCGAAAGCCCCTGCTCCTTCGCCATCTTGATCGAGACCTGAACGAAGTTCGGGAGGAATCCCGCGCAGCAGAGCTTGCGTCCGCATACACCGAATCCGCCGACCATTCTCGCCTCGTCACGGATACCGATCTGTCGCAGCTCGATACGGGTGCGGAAGACCGACGCAAGATCCTTGACGAGCGCGCGGAAGTCAACGCGTCCGGCGGAGGTGAAGAAGAAAATCAGTTTGGAGTTATCGAAGGTGTACTGACAGTCAACGCGCTTCATATCGAGTCCGTGATCGGCAATTTTGCCGAGACATATCTTGAAAGCGTCGTTCTGACGGCGGCGGTTGTCCTCGTGGTGTGCCTCATCCTCGCGGGTCGCTTGGCGGATGACGGGTCGGAGAGGTGCTACGACCTGATCCTCGGGAACCTTGCGGTTCGAGATAACGACCTCGCCGTATTCGAGTCCCTGCGCGGTTTCAACGATGGCGTGGTTGCCGATGCGGTAGTGCTTTCCCTTGGGATCGAAATAGTAGACTTTGCTTCCGTGCTCGAATCTGATGCCGATGATCTCGGGGCCTTCGATGACCTTCGGCTCAGCCGGCGGAACGTCCGCGAATACCGCGTCGAGCGTAGGATCGGGAGGCATCTGGTCGAGAAGCTTGTCGTCGGTTTTGCCGAGGCTTAGAAACTCGGATTCGGATTTTGATCGCGAGGGCAGAAAATCGAGATCGTTTTCGGGAAGAGAGGTGAGAAGCTCGGTTTGCTCGCGGGGTTTCTGCCTCTCCTTCGGGCGGGTACGTGACTGATTTTTACTCTGTGCCTGAGGAGGCGTATCCTTGACCGTTTCCGCTTCGGGAGCCTTGGAGGATTCGGGCGCGCGGTTCTGACCCGAATGATGCTTTTTGTGGCGGTTTTTGTTGTTCTTGTGAGAACTCGGTGAGCTCTTTTGCTCTTTTGCGCCGTCTTCTGCAGGAGCTGTTTTAGCCTGAGCCGCAACCTCAGCCTCGGGCGCGGCTTTGGGCGAGCGATTTTTGTTGTGATGGTGATGTTTCTTATGATAAGGCTTTTTTCCGCCTTTGTTCTCCGAGGGAGTAGTGCCCTCGGCGGGTTTCTTATTATCTAAGTTATCCAAGTTATTATCTCCTTAGTTTAACATTCCGATGTTTGAGAGCATTGAAATGAGTGTGAGTCTTGTGTTCATGTTGCGCTCGAGCGCCGCAACGGCTTCGAGCAGTGCGTCCGCAATGAGAAG
>JAZSMP010000236.1:0-2407 GCA_045535915.1 Eubacteriales bacterium
ATTTTGAGGGCGAGGACTATTATTTCTCGAATTACGTTGACGAGGAGATAAAGCTCCAGAAGCACGAGATCAGCTCAAACCGCCAAAACAGTGCAAACGAAAAGCTGAGCTGGCGCGAGTTCAGCATCATCCTTCATACCAAACGCAGTAAGGAAGAGAAATACCGTTACGCGTATTCCGTCTTCGTTGACGGATTGCGACGGATGCCGATGTTCGTCAGAAAATCTGATACTCCGAGAAAGATCCGCGAAAGACTTTCGGCAAGCGGAAAGGTCACGTCGAAGCGCGAGATCGAATTGATCACGGAAGCTTTCGAGCAGATCGAATACGCGGGCAATACCGCCACACCCGAGACGGAGAAGGCACTTGAAGCACTTTGCGATAAGATAAGAGAAAATATGTAAAGCGAAAAGATTTTGAAGATTCTCAAGAAACTTTTTTCAAAAAGTTTCTTGAGCGGAGCGCGAGGCAGAGCCTCGTAATACTTTGCGCTTCTTCAATTTATAAAAACATAAATATTAGGAGGCACAATATGAACAACGACAGAATCTGTTACGTTCGTCAAACAGATTTTTTCAAAGCTATGCGTAAAGAACGTATGATCAGAGGTTTTTTGCAGCATATGCTTGTTCCGATCCTTCTCGGTATTGCTTTCAGCTTGTTATTTTGGCCGCTTTTTATTCCGTTTGCGCTGTTTGCCGCGTGGATCGCATTCAAGGAGACGGTGAATATCCGATGCAGTCTGCTGGCTCTTGCCGAGCTTGACTCAAAGGAGTTCGATGAGCTTGTGCGCCTGAGTACTGACGGCAGACTCGAATCCGCGGCGGTCGGTTCGTTCGCTGAAAAAGGAATCCTTTTAAGATCGTCATATATCCCGTATAACAGTATTGTTAAAATGAGATATTACACGCCTGAATTGATGAACGAGATCATCAAGGACATAATAACACGTCTGCTTTTCGGATTCTATTCAAAAGGTAAATTGCCTTGCGTGATCATTTACCGAAAGGTCAGACTGTTTGGCAAGGAGTTTACAATGACATCCGAGCATCGACTGCCCGGAAACGTCAATCACACCTCGGCGCTCGAAAAATTTACCGATCACATCGTATCGAAGTCTGAAAATAAGGTGCTGGTCGATAACGATTATTATTACAGTAAGTATTAAGGAGGGGAAAACTATGTTTGTGTTGGCACAAGACTTTCAAAACAGTGATATTATCGGCATGTTGGGGGATTTTTTCAAAAGTCTGCCCGAACTTCTTTGGTGGCTCCTCAAGGCAACGGCATCAAATCTTTTTTGGCTTCTCCCGACGGTTCTTGCAATTTTTACGCTCGTATTTTTGAAGCTTTATCTCGATGTTTTAAAAGAACGCCGTGCCGCAATACGCGAGTTTTCCCTTTTTGGTGCGGACATTAAAATCACCGCGCTCAAATCGCTTTTCAATAAAAATGACAAGCCTGATGTTTTGTTGATCTCCCCAAAAGGTAAGAAATTTGCAGTAAAATTCTTTCCGAATACCAAAAAGCGAATGAACGTCTGCGTTCTCGGTGCCGAAAATGCGATTGTGTCCAAAAACAATATTTCGGTAAACGGAAGCGATATAATTAAGCTCGGTGGAGAGAAGAATGCCGATGAGATTGCAAAAAAGACGGCAAATGATTCCCACGCGAAAGCGGTTCGCTTCCCGATAGACACAATATCTGCGGATTATGAAAAGATATTGCTTCTCTCACCGTCCGCTTCCAAAATTACTTACGTAAAACCCAGCGGAGACGTTGCGGAAGTACGTGACGGCGACGTTATTTTCGGCGTAAGGTTCGCAACAAAGGGGACTTTGGTAAGATTTTTTGAAGAAAAAACGAAATAGGTTGACAATATCCTAAAATTTATGGTATAATATTATTATAATCAGGAAGGAGAAAAACAGATGAATATTGACACCAAGCAGATCGTGTCGATCTCCGAAGCGAATCAGAACTTTTCCCGCGTGGCAAGAATGACGGACAAACACGGTGAGATCTATATATTTAAAAACAATAAGCCTAAATACAAATTGGTTGATATCGAAAACGACACCGAGATCGAAATGACCGAGGATGAAAAGATAGATTTTGTGGCGGCGAGGATTTTGAAGCTTTACCGCCCCGCGTTTGAGGAGCTTGCAAAATGATCAGACTGAGTAACGAAAAAGTATTGCTTTTGCACAGACTTATCACCGAGAAAACGGGAGGCGACCCGAACATACGCGATATCGCGCTTCTCGAAAGCGCGCTTGAATCGGCGTTTGCGACCTTCGACGGCGTTGAGCTCTACCCGACAAAACAGGAAAAGGGCGCGCGGATCGGCTATTCGCTGATCTCGAACCACGCTTTTGTTGACGGTAACAAAGTCGGATCGTAGCCA
>JAZSMP010000120.1:0-4257 GCA_045535915.1 Eubacteriales bacterium
AGATCACGAAGCAGTAGTCGCGGGTATGCCCGAATCGGAAGGCAAATGGATCGCCAAAGAGCTCGACCTCATAAAAGGTCTTGTAGATAGCAGACTTGTTGAGGATATGGAGATCTGATAAAAATAAAATGGACTGAGTTACTCAGTCCATTTTTTTATTTTGCATTTTGCATTCTGCCTTTTGCATTCATAATAAATCCCGGCAGATAAAAGAGTCCCGGCAGTATCGCGTAAAGCAGATATCCGATGACGGTCGTAACGCCGTCGGAAAGTCCGCCGAAGATGGCGGGGAGAAAGAAGGAATTTGCCTTGAAGAACATATAATCCGACCCGATCGGCGAAAAATTGATGATATTCGCGGGGATCGAGATGATCAGCATCGGCAGCGCGGGGAGGATGAGCTCGGAAAATTTCTCGATGTGGTTGTAGCGATGATATCCCGAGAATAGCAGAACGAGCATCGAAAAGAGCATCGTTCCGTGGAAGAAAAGGGTATGGAAGCCCATAAAGGAGATGCAGGAGTAGTTAGAGAGGACATTTACGGGGTAGACGAAATTGATCGCCCCACCGAGGAATCCCATCGTGAAAAGATATCCGCACGCCGCAAGACGGACCGCGCGTTTTTTGGAGAAGCAGAACGGAAAGGAATAGAGATAAACGCTGCAGGGATAGAAGGGCAGGATGCCGCCGAACTCAAATCGCGGTTCGGAGCCGCAAAGCGATTCGTAAGTTGTTTTGACGACTTCAAATACAACAAAAATTACCCACAGCGTCATAAGAATACGTCTGCGCGACTCCTCCGACCTTTTGGAAACAACTACGGCGAGAAGTATGACAGCCGCAAGCAGGCATGCCGAAAAAATGATGTGCAGGGGGGAGAAGAGTCTTCCGGGCAGATCGAGTCCACCGAGAAAATCCTTGTGTGTGAAAAAATTTTCTATAAGCTTAAGCATAATATCGTCCTTTTGTTTTTGTTCGCGATATTATAGCACAAATTTGAAACGCTTGTCAATAGAAAAATCTCCCGTTCGTGCGCCGAAAGGGAGATTTAAGAAAATCTTAAGAATTATACATAGTAAATGCTGTATTTGGTGACGTCCTTGACTACCTCGCCGTCGATCTGGAGGGGACGGGGAGAATCAAACTCGACCGTGATCTTCTTGCCCGAGCGGACGTCAACGTATTTCTTGTGCTTTATGTGCTCGCCCTTGAAGAAGGAGGGAAATCTGATCAGAGTGCCAAGCTTGCCCGAATCGTGCCAGGTGCAGGAGGAAACGATTCCCTTGCCGTTGAGTCTGTCCTGCTCGGGGCAGGGCATCATGCCTCCGCCGTAGTAGTGCCCATTCATACCGGAAGAGAGCCAGATCCTCTTGTATCTGTGGGTCTCGCCGTCAACCGTGATGCTTCCGCCGCAGGTCTTGTATTTTCCGAAAAGTCCCTTGATCGCGATTGCGGTGTAATTTATCTTTTCGACCTTCTGCGCCTTCATCTCGTCGCCGGTCTGACAGCAGTAGCCGTCGATGCCGTATCCGACGCCGTTTAAGACCTTGAAGACCTTTCCGTTCACCTCACAAACGGGGATGTTTTCTATGTACTTGTCGATGCAGATCGGTTCGGTCTGCTCGCTGATGCCAAGATCGCGCAGAAAGTCGTTGCCCGAGCCCGATGCCATATAATAAACGCTTCTGATCTTGATGTCGCCGATCTCGTTTAAAAAGCGGTTGAGAGTGCCGTCGCCGCCGCAGATGATGACGGATGAGTCCTCCTTACCCGCGAAAAATTCGGCGTATGACTTGATATCGGTCATTGCGACGATCTCGGAGGGCTCATATTTGCCGCTCTCCTTGAGCTTACATGCCGTAGCCTCGCTCATTCCGTTGCCCGCATGGGGATTATATAATATGTAATACTTGGTATTCATTGAAATTCTCCCGAACATTTTTTACCAAGTATATTATACACGATGAACTTCAACTGTTTTTCACGCGAATGTCAAATTTTGTTGATAAAGTGAGATGAATTGACAATAAAATTTCCGCCGCATCATATGACACGGCGGAAATTTTACTGTATCAGTCAATCGACTTATCAATATTGAATCTTGTGATCTTTCTTGAAGTATTCTTGATGAACTCTTCCTTACGGATCTTGACGAGTCCGACCTTCTTATAGGGCGCCATGTGGGTGTTGGCAACCTTGACATGCTCGTCGAAGTATTCCTTTACGTCAATAACGCCGTCGTTCTTGAGCTGCTCGTAGTCGGGGAATATCTCGGCAACGATAACTTCCTTTTCGGGGTTCGACTTGCTCTCGCCGGCGTAGACAACGACCTCAAGTACGCCGCGGATACGCGAGATCTCGGTCTCGATTTCCTCGGGATATACGTTCTTACCGTTCGAGAAGATGATGAGGTTCTTCTTGCGTCCGGTGATATAGAGCCAGCCCTGCTCATCGAGCTTACCGTAGTCGCCGGTGTGGAAGAAGCCGTCGGAGTCGAAAACAGCCGCTGTAGCCTCGGGCTCCTCGTAGTAGCCAAGCATTACGTTGGGACCCTTGACGCAGATCTCGCCCTCGCCGTTCGCATCGGGCTCGTAGATACGGACCTCTTCGCCGATGATGGGAAGACCGACGCTTCCATTCTTCTGCCACTCGTTTCTGTTACAGCTTACGAGAGGAGCGCACTCGGTGATGCCGTAGCCGTTGAGAACGGTAATACCGATGGCGTCAAAGAAGTCGATGATGTCCTGGTTAAGAGCCGCACCGCCGCAGATGATCATTTCGAGCTTGCCGCCAAAGGTCTCGTGAACCTGGGCGAAAAGGGAACGACGCTTATCGATACCGATCTTGCGGAGCGCGTTCGAGAGCTTCATGCCCGTCTTCAGCTTTTTGTCGATACCGCTCTTCTCGGCTGTTGTCCAGATACGGCGGTAAAGGGTCTCAACAAAGAGGGGAACGAGAACGAGGTGGGTCGGCTGCTGCTCCTTGAGCTCATTGAGAAGGTACTTGATACCCGATGTGATGTAGATCTCACAGCCCTGTGCGTAGTGACCGACGTAGTTTACAGTCGAGCCGAAGGTGTGGTGGGGAGGAAGGACGTTGAGGGTCTTACGGGTGATGTCGAAAAGGTACATACCCTGAGTCATATCCGAGACGATGTTGGTCTGCGAGAGCATAACACCCTTGCCCTTGCCGGTCGTTCCCGAGGTGAACACGATGGTAGCAAGGCGGTCGGGGTCGATCTCGTAGTCGTAGTAGGAATTGTCACCCTCGGCAAACTTCTTGCCGCCCGCTTCGATGAGATCGGCAAGCGCGAGGTCACCCTCGTCGATGGGGTCGCCGTTGATGCAGACGTAGATCTCTGCTTTGGTGTTTGCCTTGAGGTGCGCAAGCTTGCCGCCGATCTCGGCGCCGTAGAAGATGGCGTAGCAGGACGCGCGCTCGATGGTAGCGGCGAGGTCGGGAGCGGGCATTTCCTTGTCAAGCGGAACGGTGACAGCACCGATCGCCATCAGCGAGAAATAGGAATAGATCCATCCGATGCTTGCACCGCCGACGATGGCAACCTTTTTGTCGCGCAGACCGAGTGCGATCGCCTCGGTTCCGAGATCGCGGATGTTGTCGCGCGCTTCGGAGTAGGTGACGCTGACGGTCTCTGTGTCGCGGGGATTTTTCTTATAGGATATGGCGGGCTTGTCAGGGAAGTTTGTTGCCGACTGCTCGACCATTACTCTGAAATCACGGAATACCGTTGTTTCGTAAAGCGGATACGCTTTCTTTCTGTTCATTATCTGTAAAACCTCCATAGGGCATATTATTATAGGATAATTATACAATTTTTATTGTCAATAGTCAATATACTGTTGGTAAATCAGGTAAATTCTGCGTAGAGCCGACTCTACCGACAGTAGAATTGCCCATTTAACGCACAAAAAACACCATTTAAAGGCAACATTGGCGAATTTATATATAATTTATAATTTCTTATTACGCCGGAAATATATAATTGATAAAATCAAGGTTACAATAATACCGGAGGTATGCCATGGAGTATATTTTGCTTGTGGTCGGTCTTTTTCTGCTTATCAAGGGTGCCGATGTCTTTGTTGACGGCGCGTCATCTGTCGCCGCGAAGTTCAAGGTGCCGTCGCTGATAATAGGTCTGACGGTCGTGTCCTTCGGAACGAGTGCTCCCGAGGCGGCGATCAGTATTTCGGCAAGCCTTTCGGGATCGAATTCGATCTCGCTCGGAAACGTGAT
>JAZSMP010000169.1:0-9429 GCA_045535915.1 Eubacteriales bacterium
CTTTTGAGATAAAGAGCGCATACATCGTTGAGGTCAAGCACAATACTGTCGATGAATCCGCATACACCGCAATGTCCATCGCAGACGCCCGCAAAGCCGCAGATGGCGCAAAGGTGAAGGTCGAGGGTATCGTTGCTCAGATCACCTACGCTACAGGCATGGTTCCCTCGGGCGTAGTTCTCGTTGACGCTACCGGCTCCATCTACGTATACGACGGCGACCTTGCAGCTACCGTAAAGAAGGGTAACAAGATCACCGTAGCGGCAGAGAAGACCTGGTGGGTTCTTGACACCGAGCAGGCAAACGCGCAGAAGTTCGGATACAAGGGCTGCAACCAGATCACCAACGCATGGATCCTTTCCAACGACAACGGCAACCACGACTTTGATAAGTCATGGATCACTGCTACCACCGTTAAGGATATCATCGATACTCCCGTAACCGAGGATATTTCCTCCAAGCTCTATAAGGTTACCGCTCTTATCAAGGAAGTTCCCGGAAGCGGATTTACCAACTTCTATATCAACGATCTTGACGGTACTACCGGCACCTATTCCTATTCTCAGTGCAACGGCGGCGACTTTGAGTGGCTCCGCGCATTCGACGGCAAGATTTGTACCGTATACGTAATGGCTCTCAATGCAAAGTCAACCGCATCCGACTGCTTCTGGAGATTCCTTCCCGTTGCCGTTATCGACGAGGGCTTTGATCCTGCAAGCGTAAATGCCGCTGAGTACGCCGTTAAGTACCACGGTGTTCCCCAGTTCACCGCAACTACATTCACCGGCGACCCCGCTATCGAGCTTCTTACCTCTGTATCCTCCGATCTCCTCGGATTTACCGGCGTAAAGCTTACATATACTTCGGATAACACCGCTGTCGTTTCGATCAGCGAAGAGAACGGCAAGCTCATTCTTCATTGTCTCTCCACCGGCAGCGCAAACGTAACCGTTACTGCGGAGCTCGGTGGTAAGACCTACAGCGAGACCGTCAAGTTCACCGTTAACGCTTCCGAGAGCATCCAGGCAAGCACCGTCAAGGAGGCTATCGACGCGGCTCTCGATTCCAAGGTGACCGTAAAGGGTATCGTAGGCCCTTCTCTCGTTAATCAGTCAGGCTTCTACCTCATCGACTCGACCGGAATCATCGCAGTTCTTTGCGACGCATCGGTGTTCGACAGCATCAAGATCGGTAACGAGGTCGTTATCGAGGGCGTAAGATTCCATAAGACCAACGGCGGAGACACCTACTTCGGTCAGACCTGCATCAAGGAGGCTGCCGTGGTCGCAAACTATTACGGCAACCATGATTATTGCACCGATTTCTTCGTAACCGATAAGACTGTCGCAGACTTCTATGCACTTGATGCAAAGGTTGACTACTCTACCACAGTATTCGTTCTCAAAGCAACCGTTGAGTTCACCGGCGGCGGATACTCCACCAACGTAAACCTCGTTTCGGGCAGCGACAAGATCAGCCTCTACTGCTCGGGCGCAGGACAGTACAGCTTCCTCGAACAGTTTGCGGGTCAGGAAGTTATCCTCGAGGTTGCGGCTTGCAACTGGAACTCCAAGACCTACTGGCGCGGATGCGTTCTCGCAGTCCGTACCGCTGACGGTAAGGTCGTTAACGAGCTTAATTTTGCACACTAATAAAAAAGTGACTGGTGACTAGGCGAATAAAAGTGGCTAGTGACTAGTGACTAGTGGAAGGAAAATTTTCGCAAAAACGAAAATTACCGATTAGTATTTTTGTGTTGTGCGGACAAGATTTTGTGCTGTGCAATAATAAAAAGAATAAAAAGAATAATCTCGGATATTTTGAAGTTTTCACTTCTTAATATCCGAGATTCTTTTATTGTGATATTAAATTATCTGACTGAATATTAGGTTGTCAAAGTTTATTTAAATTACCAATAGGAATAATTTCCGAGCAAAGCGAGGAAATTTACCATTAACTAGTCACTAGTCACTTTTATTTAGTAATCCTCGTCTTCGACATATTAAACCTGCTGAAATATATCAGCAAGGTCGTCGCGCAGGCGAGCCAGCCGAGGGGGTAGGACATACCGATCGGCAGAAGCTCGTTTGAGATAAAGTTCGACGTTACAAAAAGGGTAAGTTGTCTGAATCCGACGAACGTTGAAAGCATGATGACCATCGGAGCGGTCGTGTTGCCCGCGCCGCGGAGAGCGGCGGCGATGACCTGATTTACACAGCAGCATACGTAGAAGGGCGAGATGAAACGGAGGAGAATTGCGGAATTTTTGACGACCTCTGGAGTGTCGCTGAATATCGAGGACCAGAAGGGTGCGAAGATGATGATTGGTATGATTATGATAACCGCGGAAATACCTGCCATAAGGAGTCCGATGTAGGTACCCTTCTTGGCACGCTTCGTATCGTTGATGCCGAGATTCTGACCCACAAAGGTCGTTACGGCAAGACCTATCGACTGGATCGGCAGGAATATGAACTGGTCGATCTTCGAGTATGCAGTCCATGACGCAAGCGCTACGGTCTGCATCTCTTTGGGATCGAGTGCAAGTCCGGGGACGGTCGCTTTGCTTATGTAGGATTGAACAAATACGTTTGAGAACGAGGTTATTGCCATCTGGATCGCCGCCGGGAATCCGACCTTGATTATTCTCCAAAGATGATCCTTGTCAAATCTTATCAGCTTGATTGTGAGCTTGATGCATGTTTCGCTTCTGAACAGAGCGATGAGTGTCAGGATCGCGGAAAGAGTTTGCGCTATTACCGTAGCAAGCGCGACGCCCGCAACTCCCATTTGGAATACGAATACAAAGAGAAGGTCGAGAATGGTGTTGGTAACTGCGGCAACAATGAGGAAGTAGAAGGGCCTTTGCGAGTCACCGATGGCGCGCAGATAGCCAGCGCCCATATTGTATATCATCAGCGAGATGACGCCCGAGAAGTAGATCGTAAGGTAGGTCCTGGCTTCATGGAAGACCGAGACTTCGCCGACCGATGCTTCAGCTCCGAGCATCATTTTCAGCACAAGAGGTGTCATTGTCACACCGAGAATGGTGAAGAGAACCGCCATCACGAGAGTCAGTGCGATGCCTGTATGCACCGTCTTGCTTGCTGATTTTTCATCCTTTGCGCCGAAATACTGCGAAATGATAACTCCGGCTCCGCTTGAGAAACCGAGGAAGAATCCGATAAGTATATTTATGATCGGACCGACGCTTCCGACAGCCGCAAAGGCTTCGTCGTTCCCCGTCTGACCGATGACCCAGGTGTCAACAAGATTATATAACTGTTGGAAAAGGTTACCGACGAGGAGGGGAAGTGCAAAAAGAAGAATGTTTTTGGCAATGCTTCCTTTTGTCATATCCATCGTGGTCTTTTTTCCGAATCTGATTTTTTTGAGGGCTTCCATGGCAAAACTCCGGGATATTCCATAATATGCCTTATTATAGCATAAAATATGACAAAATGCAAGTTTATTTTATTTATTAAATCATCTGATTTGTTCTTATTTCTTTTGTGTAAAAAATTAAGAAAAATAAGAAATTTATGATAATAATAGCTACAAAACAACCTATTTTTTATTAAAATGGTTGACAAAATCTTCAGTTTGTTGTATAATTTTTATATGAGTGGCCATTTGAGATTTTTGGGTCGCGTTTAGTTTTTATGAGGTTGTGAAATGAGTAAAATGAAACCGGGAACCATGACAAACCTTTTCTACACCTACAAACCGGGTGAGGAAAACGTAGTTGATTCCATGCGCCGTCTGCGTGAGATCGGCTATGAGATCATGGACCTTAACATGTGCCCGATGCAGAGAAATAAGTTCGAGCTCTGTGAGGACGATAAATGGGAGCGCTTTACCGATAATATCGGTAACGAAGCCGCGCGCCTCGGTATCACCTTCGTTCAGTGCCATCCCGTATACGCTAAGCCTCTCTGCCGCCGTAAGTCGGCTGAGGATGACGGATGCGAAAAAAATGAGTTCTTCCTTAAAATGCTCGACCGTTCTCTTGACGTCGCGTCAAGGCTCGGTATTCCGTGGGCAGTCATGCATCCGCTTGAGGAAGCTGTCGAGGGAGAGTATAATCTCGAGTACAACACGAAATACAATCTCGAAGTCTACGGCCCCTTCTATGAGAAATACGCGTCGAGAGGTCTCGGATTTGCTTTCGAGAATATGGCAGACGTTGACGGACGCCGACGTTTCGGCGTAACTCCCGACGAGCTCCATATGATCCTTTCCGCCTTCGGCGACCGCAAGGCTGGTATCTGCTGGGATACCGGACATGCGAACCGCATCTATAGTGACGGAGTTGCGGCTCTGCGCAGATGCGGCAAGGATCTCGTTTGCACACATATCGACGACAATGTCGGTACGGTTGATCTCCACCAGATCCCCTTCATGGGCACTATCCCGTGGGCAAAGGTTATGCAGACCTTCAAGGACATTGACTACAAGGGCGCATTTATCTATGAGCTGTCCACCTGTAAAAATCTCCCGGAAGTGCTCAAGGCTCCCGCAGTTGAGTATGCATACAAGGTTGCGGAATATCTCGTATCTCTTTGATTTTTATGCCGCGCGTTCACACGGCTGAAAATACATAATTCAAAAAATGAAAGGTTAGGTATTTCAGATGAAGAAAATTACCTCTGTCATCCTTGCGCTTGCTATGCTTTGTACAATGATGATTACAATGATCCCCACAGCATCGGCTGCATGGGACGGAAGTTCTGTGTCCGCTTCACTCGTCGGTTCGGGTGCCGAATACGACCCCTATCTCATTTCGAGCGAAAACGATCTCGCTTTCGTAGCAAAGCAGGTCAATGACGGTGTAACCGCTTATGCGGGCGAGTACTTCAAGCTCATCACAGACCTCGACCTCGGCGGTCACAACTGGACTCCTATCGGAGTTGCCAAGCCCAACTTCTTCAGCGGCATTTTTGACGGCGACGGACATACCGTTTACGGCCTCAACGTTTACACCAACCCCGACAACAAAGACGCACTTTACGGCGGTGTATTCGGAAGAGTTGACAACGGTACCGTAAAGAATCTCACCGTTGAAGGTGCAACAGTAGTATCTTACAAGTATTCAGCTGCAGTCGTAGGTAACCTTACCGCTAAGGCTGCCGGCGCTCCCGCGGCAGTCATCAACTGCCATGCAGTAAACTGCGAGATCCGCGGCCTCCAGATCGGCGGCATTGTCGGACGTGCCAGCCAGAAGAGCGTTGATAAGGGCTTCTTGAAGATCACAGGATGTACGGCAAATAGTATTACCTTCAAAACGATCTTCGCAGAGGATTTTCCCAACCTCTCCGTTGATAATGCAAACCACTTCGTCGGCGGTATCGTTGGCGGTGCGGGTGCAACCGTCGTTTCGGGTTGTACTGCTACTCAGCTCACAGCTGACATCCACGGAACCGGCTTTGCTCCCGTTGGCGGTATCGTAGGCGTTCTCGGCGCAGATGATGTAACCAGTGACGTTGTTAACTGCTCCGTTGTCGGTGTAAACTTCACCGCTTCCGCAGAAAGCCATCCCGAGAAGACCTCTATCGGCGGTCTCATCGGTAAGTCCGGACACGTTCCCGCTTCCGCAGGCGACCCCAATACCGAATCCAACATCTTCAATTGCTTCGTTGCCGACGTTAAGATCAACAACCAGACCTCTTCCGTAAATAACGGTATTGTTATCGGTCTTGTAAACGATACCATGTGCTTCAATGACGTTTACTACGTTCCCCAGACCGACCTTCAGTCTTACGGATACGACAAATACTTCTCGGATTATCCCTTCATGACAGTAAACACTCTCAACGAGCTTTCCATAGATAAGCTCAACAAGGGCAACAGCACCGCAGTTTGGGTTGCTAACCCCGTTGCAGGCTATCCCACCATCGACTTTGATGCTGCTATCGCAAACCAGCCCACTTTCGTTGACTACTACGTAGAGAACGAGGGCGGCACCGACCAGACCACCGCAGAGCCTGAGCAGACTACTGCAGAGCCCACAGAGACAACCGCAGAGCCCGAGCAGACCACTGCAGAGCCCGAGCAGACTACCGCAGAGCCCGAAGCAGACAACACTACTGTTGCTACTCCCGAGCAGACCAATGCGCCCGCTGCTACCGATAAGGCAGAAGAAAAGGGATGCGGCGGTATGATCGCAGGCGGCGTTATGGTTATTGCTCTTCTTGGTACAGCAGTTGTATTCAAGAAAAGAAAATAATCTTACTTTACAGTATTGAGGTAATTTGATTATGAAGACTTATTTGAGAATTATTGCCCTCGTAATGGCTCTTTTGACTGTTACGGGTATGGCAGTTGCATGTGCAGATCCCGGTGACCCCGAAGGATCCACCGAGCCTCAGGCAGCCGAGACCAATCCTCCCGAGGGCGGAAGTGAGACCGAGCCTGAAGAGACTGATTACGCTCTCGACAAGCTCAAGGAAAGCTATAACTTTAACGAAACCATTACATACTTTATGTGGTCCGACTACACCATGAGAGAATTCTACGCCGAAGAGTCGGGCGACGTTATCGACGACGCTATCTTCAACCGCAACGTGGCGGTTGAGACCAGACTCGGCATAGAGTTCGAGTACATTGAGGAAAAGGGTGCGTCCAGCAATTATCAGGCATGGATCACCAAGGCTGAAAATGACTGGGCTGCAGATAACTCTTACGATATCTACGCAGGTTACAGCCGTTCCGCTCCTCTCATGGCTCTTAAGGGCATGACCGCTAATCTCATTGAGCACGAGGAAAGCTTCTTCGCAGATATGCCCTGGTGGCCCGCTGCGCTCACCAACGAGTGTACCATCAACGATAAGCTCTATTTCTGCTCCGGTGATATTTCCACCAACCTTCTTTGGATGATGATCGGTACCTTCTACAACAAGGAGCTCTATGAGCAGTATTTTGCAGGTCAGAAGTCTCCTATGGATATGGTAGAGGATAACGAGTGGACCATGGACGTCTTCTTCTCCATGGCTAAGGACATCTATGAGGATGACGGCAATGGAAAAAGAGATGACTTGGATTTCTACGGCCATCTTATTTATGAGACCAACATCGACGCATTCCAGACCTCCGCAGGCATTACTTCGATCGAAAGAGACGAAGATGCAGGTCTGAGAGTTTCCGAGGCTTGGAACAGCCAGCGCTGTGCAGATGCTTGCGCTCTCGTAGGCGAATACATCAAGTCCGACGGCGTTCTTTTCAAGGATGCTACATCTATCAGAGACATTTTCTATGAAGAGCGCGCTCTCTTCATCACCGACCGTCTCTTTATCGTTGCAGGTAAGGACTCCCATGATACCGGTAAGATCGAGTTCTCTTACGGACTTGTTCCACAGCCTAAGTTCAGTGCTGATCAGGAAGTATACCTGACCAACGTAGGACATCCCTTCACCATGTATGCGGTCAACTCTCAGTCCAAGAAGCTTGAGGCTGCTGTTACAACGCTTGAGGCTATCGGCTCGGAAAACCACCGTACCGTAACTCCCGCGGTATTTGAGGTAGCTATGAAGGTAAGATACACCGATGATCCCCAGACCTCCTCGATGTACGATACTCTCCGTGAAGGTATCTCCTTCGATATCGGACGTCTCTATGCCGAGACTTTCAAAAACGGTACTGCCAACATCTTCAGAACCACCGCAAAATCCGCAAACCCCTCCGGACTTCTTTCCAATATCAAGAAGAACCAGAAGATCTTTGATAATGCTATCAAGACCATTATGGACTTCTATAACCAATAATGCAATAATTGTTTTGCTCCGCAATCCTGCCGATATCGGCAGGATTGCGTTTTTTTAAAAAAATTTTTAAGAAAAAAATGTTTTAATAGTTGACAACAGTTGAAAAATGTGATAAAATTAGTGCATCATGAAATGCGGGCGGAATGCCTTGTGTTTCAAAAAAATAAAGCAGAGGTATGCTATGAAAAGATTAATCAGTACGATCGCGCTCCTGCTTGCCCTCATTACCGTTATGGGTATGTTCGCAGCTTGCGCAACCACAAAAGATCCCGCAGAAACCACCGAAGGCCCTGGAGCAGTTGATACTCCGGCGGCGAACAACGGAACAAATGGTCCGGATGTTACCGAAGAAGAAACTCTCTATGCCGAAGATGATCTCGATGAGAAGTACAACTTCGACACGACGATCACCATTTTTATGTGGTCAGACTACCGTATGACCGAGTTCTATGCGGAGGAAAACGGCGACATTATCAATGACGCTATTTTCCATCGTAACGTCAAAGTTGGCGACAGACTCGGCGTTACTTTCGAGTTTGTTGAGCAGAAAGGTGCCTCGAGTAACTATACAAGCTGGGTCCAGTCCGCAGAAAATGACAGAGCTGCAGATAATGCATACGATATCTATGCAGGATACAGCCGATCGCTTCCTCTCATGAGTCTTAAGGGAATGACAACCAACCTTCTCGAACATGAGAATTTCAGCGTTGAAAAGCCCTGGTGGCCTGAGGCACTTACCACAGAGTGCACCATTAACAATAAGCTTTTCTTCTGTACCGGTGATATTGCAACCAGTATGCTTTGGTACATGAACGGATTTATGTACAATAAGAAACTTTATGCTGAGCATATTTCTACAGAAAAGACTCCTCTTGACATGGTTCTTAACGATGAGTGGGATATGAACAGCTTCTTCACCATGGTACAGGATATTTACATTGACGAAGGTAACGGAAAGAAGGACAAGGCTGACTTCTTCGGCGCTACCATGTATTCCACCGATATCGACGCTTTCCAGATCGGCGCAGGTATTACCTCGCTTGAAAAGACCGCAGATGGCGGAGTCAGAATTTCCGAACAGTGGAACAGCCAGCGTTGCGCAGATATTTGCGAGCTCCTCGGAAGTTATATTCAGCAGCCCGGTGTGTTTGCGGCTACTTCCGATTCCAGAGAACCTTTCATCCAAGAGTCTTCCATCTTCCACCTTGACAGGATCTTCCTTATCAAGGGTATAGACAACGGCAGCAGCGAAACAAAGGTTGAATTTGCTTGCGGCGTTGTTCCCGCTCCCAAGTACGATAAGACTCAGGAAAAGTATCACACCAACCTCGGTAACCCCTATACCATATACGGTGTTAACGCTACTTCCCACAACCTCGAGGCTGCAGTTACCACTCTTGAAGCTATGGGCTCCGAGAACTATCGCAGCGTAACTCCCGCCGTATTCGAAGTTGCAATGAAGGTAAGATACACCGATGATCCTCAGACTTCCCAGGTATTTGATATCCTCAAGGAAGGCGTATCTTTCGATTTCGGTAAACTTTACAGCACCAGCTTCGGCGATGCTCCTGCAAACCTCTTCAAGGAAACTGCAATGTCTACCAACCCCTCCGGATTCCTTTCCAGACTTAAGGCTATGCAGAAAATGATTGACAAGGGTATCAAGGAA
>JAZSMP010000330.1:0-6102 GCA_045535915.1 Eubacteriales bacterium
GCGGATATTCATACACCCTTGTTATTGAATCAAAGGGTCACAGCTATTCAATCATCACCACCAAATCCACTTGTACCTCGGGAGGTTATACCGCTCACATCTGTAAATGCGGTTACAGTTACCGCGACAGCTACACCTCCGCCGCCGGTCATAAATGGTCAAGCTGGACCGTAAGTATCGCGGCAACAACAACTCGCTCGGGCTCGCAGTATCGCAACTGCTCGGTCTGCTCGAAGCGCGAAACCAAAGAAATCGCAAAAAAGATGGCAGTTAATCTTGCCGCTATTCAGCCGGTTTCTGTATTCAAAGGTGTCAGCCCCAAAGCAATGGCGGCTGTAAACGCAGTTCTTGAATGCGTTGACAAATATCACGACACCGATAATAACAATGAAATTTATCTGGGAGTATTCGAACTCAACGAAAATGACGTTTCCGAAGCCGAAAGCGCAATGATATTTTACTTCGGCTCGTATTACGACGGGTTCAAATGCACTACCTTCTATTATATAGACGATAATCATCACCATCTCTTTGTAAATCTTAAAATCCTTCGCAGTATCGAAAACGAACGCCGCACGATGATGGTAACGGTCTACGATACCCTCTCCGCCTTCGAAGCGGGAAACAAGGAGCATCTGATCAATCAGGTATTCAGCTTCCTTGCGGGTCATATTTCCTATGACGGAAACCAGCCTGACGCCACGGTTGCTCTGAAAACCGGACGCGGAAGCTGCAACGCATACCCCATCCTCTTCAAGATCATGCTCGGAGAGCTTGGAATTGAATGCGAAATATGCATCGGATACGCTTATACCGGCGTTTACCACGCATGGAACCGCGTTAATCTGGACGGAACCGATCTCTACTATGACCTGACCTTCTATCTGTCCACCAAATCGAAAAAATATTACGCCGCAACGTCACTGTCTCACGACCTCCGCGCCATTAACAGATATCTCAAATAGAAAATGGGCTGAATCATTGTTTAATGACTCAGCCCCTTTTAATTATATCGAACAAATAAGTTGTTCTATCGGAACGTATCCTTTCCCCCAGCCCTTGGTCTGCGCGTCAGCGGCAACACAAAGTCCGAGAGTTTTTTCAAGTGCCTCGGCACCGATATTCTTCATCGCTCCGATGTATTTCGCCAGCGGATAGGGCTTGATGCCCGTTGCCGCGGCAATGGCATCCTGATTCATGCCCGCGCGCTGGCAGGCGAGGATGGCGTTCATATCGCAGATGACGCGGATAAGCTCCGCCATGATGCGGACGGGCTCGGCTTTTTCAGCCTTCATCTTGTCGAGCACGGCAAGTGCTGTCGGAATATTCCTTGCAAGGATCGCGTTTGCAAGCGCAAAGGAATCGAATTCCTCGGTCGCGCATGCCGCCTCGCGGATATCCTCTGCCATAACGGCTTTCCGTCCCCGCGCGAGAACGAGATAGGAGATCTTGTCGATCTCGGAAGCGAGGGTGAACATATCCGTGCCGCAAAAGTCAACGGTGGCGGCGCAAACGCGTGCGTCGGCATCGACTCCGTTTTCCTTATAGTGACGCGCGCACCATCCCGCGAGCTTGCCTGCGGGTACGCGGTCAAATCGGACTCCCTGCGCATTTTCGCAGAGCTTTTTGAGCTCGGGTGAGATACGCTTTGGGGTTCCCGCGTTGATTCCACCGGAGGGGATCGAGATAATGAGCACGTTTCCCGATTCTTCGTCAAGCGAGGAAAGGATATCGCAGACTGCGTTTACCTCGGACGCGCGAAGATCGGTGAATGCGAGGGATGCGGTCACGAGTTTGTATTCGCCGAGCATCGGGGGCGCGGCGAGCGCGGCGGACAGTGCTTCGGGCGCAAAATCCGCCTGCTCGATGCGGATGTAGTCAAACATCTCGGCTTCGGGGGACACAAGCTCGCTCTTTGCCACCGAGAGCGCATTCTGCTTGAGATAATCCTCGTCGCCGAAGAATATGTAAGCCGCATCCGGCGTTTTGATATTTCGGCGGAACTGCGCCTCGGTGATAATTTCCTTCATTAATAATTAGTCGGTAAGGCCGTAGGTCTCGCGGATGAGGTCGGGCTTGTTGGTGATCACAGCGTCACAGCCGATATCGGAGAGCCACTTTGCAACCTCGGGATCGTCAACGGTCCAGGGATGTACGCGGATGCCCTTCTCGTGGCACTTCTCAACGTAGTTCTCGTAGAGCTTGAGCTGGTTGTACTTGGGATGCGATGCGAGCGCGCCGATGTTCTCGGCATAGTCCCAAGGCTTGACCATGTTGAAGCTGTAAAGAGGAGCTACGAATGCTTTGGGGTTAACCTCAAGCATACGCTCGAGCTGTGCGTGGTCGAAGGAGGAATAGATAACAAGATCGAGCATGCCGGTCTTTTCTGCGAGAGCGTGGAGAGCCGCAGGCATCTTGGGGTCAGCCGACTTGATCTCTACGTTGCAGACCATGTTGTTCTCGCGGCAGAGATTGAAGAGGTCTTCCATGAGGGGAAGCTTGGTGCCCTTGAACTCGGGAGAGAACTTGCGGCCGAAGTCGAAGTGGAGGAGCTCCTCGTAGGTATACTCGGTTACGAGACCCTGACCGTTGGAGGTACGGTCGATCTTTTCATCGTGCATGGTTACGATCTTGCCGTCAGCGGTAAAGTGTACGTCGGTCTCGATGCCGTCAGCCTTCATCTTTGCGGCGAGCTCGTAAGCGGGCATGGTGTTTTCGGGCGCGTATGCGGATGCTCCGCGGTGCGCGATAACGAGTGTGCGTTCTGTGAGTGTCTTTGCCATTTTCTTTGTTCCTTTCGGATGTATTTTATAATTTAATTTTGTTTTCTTGATTTTGTTTGATATAACAGTGCAGAGTGCAGAATGCAGAGTGCAGAGTTACGGTAATTTTTCGCTGTTGGCGAAAAATAATTTTATTTAAAACGGGGTTTTGTTTGAGAAGTAATAATAAACGCAGGATTTTCTTACAATTTATAATTATAATCGAAAATTTCCGCAGCCGCAGGCAAGGAAATTCACCTTAACTCTGCACTCTGCATTCTTCACTCTGCACTCTCTTCTCCCTTTTTCAGGTTCTCAATCTCTCCCTTAAGTTCAGCGATCTTCGCCTCAAGCTCGCTCAGCTGAATTGCAACGGGGTCGGTGATATGGATCTGGTCGAGCTGTTCATAAACCTTCTCGCCGCCCTGGCGAACGACCTTCGCGGGGATGCCGACGGCTGTTGCGCCCGCGGGGACTTCCTTGAGCACCACCGCGCCCGCCGCGATCTTCGCGCCGTCGCCGATTCGGAAGGGACCGAGGACCTTCGCTCCCGCGCCGACCATGACGTTGTTGCCCAGAGTCGGGTGACGCTTGCCCGTGTCCTTACCCGTACCGCCGAGGGTCACGCCCTGATATAGCGTGCAGTCGTCGCCGATAATGCAGGTCTCGCCGATAACGACGCCCGATCCGTGGTCGATCATCAGTCGCTTGCCGATCTGCGCGCCGGGGTGGATCTCGATTCCCGTCAAAAATCTTGCAAGCTGAGAAACGGCTCGCGCAGGGAGGAATTTCTTATTGACGTAAAGCTTATGCGCCACACGGTATGCAAGCATTGCGTGAATGCCCGAATAAAGAAGCATGACCTCAATATCGCTTCTTGCGGCGGGGTCGCGCTCGCGGACTGCGGCAACGTCCTCCATGATCTCCTCTTTTATTTCCGAGAGGAAGCATTTTCCGTCAAATATCTTGTCTTCGATCACCGAATAGAGCCTTCCCGAAGCCACGCGGAGCTTGCCGTAGCCTGCCTTGACCGCACGCTTGATCTTCTCCTTCTGCTCGGGAGTGAGCTTCTTTTTCTTCTTTTCGGTGTTTATTTCTTTTTCATTCGTTCCGAAATTAATATAAATATGCATGTTATCTCCTTATTTAATAGCCGAAAAGCTTATGGGTTCAACTCTATTCGGCTATAATAGCGGCGAGATCCTTTTTGTCAAGTTCGTACTCGCTGACCGAAAGCGCGGGGTCATAAACGTCGATCGAGGCGTATATCTTTTGCTCCTCGTCACCCTTATAGTATATTACCACGTTCATATTGGTGATACTCTCAAATCTGGGCAAGTCCTCAAAGGAATACTGACGGAATGAGTAGAGCGAGGTCGTACCGTCGGCGCAAGGCGTTGCCTTGATGTGCATCTGTCTGACAGATGAATCGGCATCGGGTCTGTACGCCACCGCAAGCACCACTTCAAATACGTCCTCGGATTTGTCGGGGATCTCATCAAGATCGTAGTCCTTCGCGAGATGCTCGAGCGTGCTCTTGTTGTAGCGGAGAACGATCTGCGTCTGGTTCGCGGTCGGGAAGAAAACAACGTCGGTCAGGAAAAACTGCGCGAACTGATTGGTCTTTCTTTTAGGATCGCCCTCGGGGAAAGCCTTGTGCCAGAGCTCGTCGGTCGAAATATTGTCCTTTTCAGCCTGATAGAGCGCGAAGGGCTTCTTTTCGGGGTCTGTGTCGGCGAGATAAGTCTCATAAGCCGAGGCAAGCGCCTCGTTGCCCGCGATCGACTTTATCGCGTTCGGCTCGTTCGTTGAGAAAAATAAGCGCCAGAGAAGGAACACGTTTATGAAAACGATGATTCCGATCGCCGTGTATTTTATAACCTTTCCGAGGATCTTCCAAAATAACGGTATGGGTGGGCCCTCGTATTCTTCTTCGTCAAAGAAATCGTCTGCCATGATAGTTTTTCCTTTCTTATTTTTCGAGCTTCATGTCGCCGTCCCTGATAAGTCCGAGCTTCCGCAGAAGCAGATAGATCAGATAGGAGATCAGCGCGGGAAGAATGAAACAGATAAGTATGAGTCCGAGCCAGTCGATAAGTCCGACCTCGCCCGGATACCCGTTTGCGGGATCGAGCCAGCCGAGGATTATTCCGATGGGACCGAGCAGACCGCAGGTTCCCATGCCCGAATTGATCGCGGCGCCGTACATTCTCATATTGAAAACGCAGGTCGCGAGCGATCCCGTCAGCGCCGAGGCAATGATCGGCGGGAGCCATATGAGCGGGTTTCTTATAATATTCGGCATCTGGAGCATGCTTGTGCCGATTCCCTGAGAGAGCAGACCGCCAACGCCGTTATCGCGGAAGGAGATGACGGCAAAGCCCACCATCTGCGCACAGCATCCGGCAACAGCCGCGCCGCCCGCTATGGCAAGTCCCTCCGAGGAGCCCTGAGCGATCACGCTTCCGGTGAGCACAAGTCCCGCACAGATAGCGGCGGATGAGATCGGCAAGGTCAGCGCGATTCCCATGACCACAGACACGGCAAGTCCCGTAACGAGGGGCGCCTGAGTTGCCGCCCAGCCGATAAAGGTGCTGACGTATCCGACGAGAGTGCCGATAAAGGGTGCGGCGAATACGGAAAGCAGTCCGCCGACAAGGAGCGTCACAAAGGGTGTGACGATTATATCAACTTTAGTCTTTTTTGAAACGAGCTGACCGAGCTCGACTGCGATGATCGCGATGAAGAATACCGCAAGAGGTCCGCCTGCGCCGCCGAGAGCATTCGCAGCGTTACCTACTGCCGCCGCAGAGAAGATAACGAGGGGATGTGCCTTAAGTGAGTAAGCAATAGCAGCCGCCATAGCAGGGCCTGCCATTGCCTGAGCGTAGCCGCCGATGTCGGCGAGGATTTCAAGGTCATCCTAGGATAGTATATCCTCTCTTCGTACTTCCGTGTAACGCGAATGTGGGGCCAGAAAGGTCTCGTTGAAGCCGCGCGTCAGAGGATGATGAACGTTTAATACCTTATGCGGAAAAACGCCCACGCATTTTCTGGAAAGCGCATGCTTCGCGATGCCGTAATGGTGGTACAAGGCCGCCATGGCCGCCCAGCAGATGAACATGGAGGAATACACGTTTTCGTCCATCCAGTCCATGAGGCGGGTAAGCTCGTCCCAGTATAGCACGTTTTCAAAGTCCAGCTTTTCAACCGGCGCACCGGTCATGATAAACGCGTCGTATCTTTCGCCTCTTTTGATCACATCGTCAATGGTAACATAAAAGGTCTCAAGGTGCGATACGTCGGTATTTTTTCCGGTATAGGTGCCCGTTCGGATGAA
>JAZSMP010000287.1:0-4964 GCA_045535915.1 Eubacteriales bacterium
GATGTGTCTCTTTGCTACGATAGCGCCGTCTGCGATCTCGATCTCACCTGCGGGACCAACAAGCTTGAGGCCGGGGGTACCTGCGGTGTCGCCGCTCTCGCGGATGGGGGGAGTGATGCCGAGTGCACGTGCATCGGTGAAGGAAAGCTCAACCTGGTTTGCGGGACGAACAGGGCCGAGAACGCTCATAGCGAGGCTGCCCTTGGGGCCGATAACGGTAAGCTTTTCGTTTGCACAAGCAAACTGACCGGGCTGGCTGAGCATCTTCTTGACGATGAGCTCTGCGCCCTTGCCGTAAAGGATCTCAACAGCTTCTGCGGTAAGATGACAGTGGCGTGCCGAGGTTTCAACGATAAAAGTTTTGTCCATTTTATGTATCTCCTTGAATAATAGATTCGGATGTGAAGTCATACCAATTAATTATATCACAAATTTTGTCGATTGTAAATCCCTTTTACGATTTTTTATCCAAACAATTGCTAATATTTATTGAAGATTATATTTAAATAAATAACCATCTTGACTTTTTACGATATTTGTGCTACAATTAAAAGAGAAATAATAAGGAGCGTATTTGTTATGAAAAATGTTCTTCTCCGTGCAACTGCCTTTTTGCTTTTGACTCTTATGCTTATCGGTTCTGTTGCCTGCGCACAGACACCTCCCGAAGGCGACCCTGGTGCAGACGGTACCACATCTCCCGCAGCTGACGGAAGCCAGGCGGAAGTTACCGAGGCTGAAACTACCGCTGTTTCTGCGGAAAATATTCTCGGTCCCCGCGATTTCGGTGGCGAGACGCTTACCTTCTACAGTCGTAAGTACAACGGCGCGTGGTCGAGCGACCTGCTCGCTCCCCAGGAGGACGGCACCATTCTCAATGATTCTATCTACAGGAGAAACGAGAAATTGAGCGCGATGTATAAGATCGAGTTTGCGCAGATCGAAAGCGGCAAGCGCGATTGCGCCAACGATGCCATCAACCTCATCAATTCGGGCGACAGTGAGTTCCAGGCAATGTACATGGGACTTTCCGACGCCGCAACCATGGCTCAGAAGGGCTGTCTTCTTGATATGACCGAGCTTTCAAACATCAACCTTGCGGGTCAGTGGTGGACACAGTCCTGTAACAAGGCATGGTCGATCGGTAACAAGCAGTATTTTGCTACAGGTAAGATCACGGTCGTAGATGACCAGGCAATCAGAACCATGTTCTTCAACAAGGACATCATTGATCAGTACAAGCTCAAGACGATCTACGATCTTGTTGATGATAACGAATGGGTATTTGATAAGTTCTTCGAGTACGTTGAGATCGCAAAGCAGGATAACGGCGACGGTACTACCACAGTTGACGATATCTTCGGCGCATGCGCGCAGACCACTCTCGGCTTTATGATGACCATGGGCTCGGGCGAAATGCTTGCAAGCAAGGATGCTGACGATTATCCCGTCATCGTGGCTTCCACCAATGCCGACAGATTTATTAACGTCGTAGATTACCTTAGCGAAAAGATCTCGAAAAACGAAGGTATTTATCAGGGTGACGATACCGTCATCAGAGAAATTTTCGGTAACGGAAGATCGCTCTTCTATGCCGAGGTCCTTATGCACGCGCAGACTATGCGTCAGCAATACGATATTGCCTTCGGTATCATCCCGATGCCCAAGTACGATGCAGATCAGGAAAACTACTATCAGTATTCCACCGGCAGAAATACTACTGTAATCTGCTTCCCTCACACCGCAACCGGTGAAGCTCTCGATATGGGAACCTTTATGGTAGAGGCTATGGCGATCGAATCGGTTGAGACTGTTACTCCCGCGTATTACGAGATCTGTCTTAAGGGCAGATATGCGGACGACGCTGAATCCGCCGCAATGCTCGATATCGTAACCGCAAACGTTGCAACCGACTTTGCCGAGGTATTCGGATGGGCAAGCTTCCACACCACTATTCAGAGTGCTATTTCCGCAGGTACTCCCATTTCGAGTATTCTCAAAAAGAATGCACTGGCAGCGGAAAAGATTATGAAAAACACCATTAACGATTTCCAGAAGCTTAATTAACGTACAATATTGGAGAAAAATTATGAAGAAAACACTTATTCGCATCATTTCCGCGCTTCTTCTCGCAGTAATGCTTATGTCTGCGATCGCATGCGCTGAAACGCCGAATGATCCGTCCGCGGGTACGACCGAGCCCGTCGGGGCAGGAACAAACACTCCGGATGAGCCGGCTATTGAAGAGACTACTGCTGTAAACGCGGAAAACCTTCTCGGTATCCGCGATCTCAGCGGCGAGACCCTTACCTTCTTCAGCCGTATCTACAACGGCCCTTGGGGAAGCGACCTCTTCGTGGAAGATATGGACGGTACCGTACTTAACGACGCTATCTACAGAAGAAATACCACTCTTGCAGAAAAATACGGAATAGAGTTTGAAGAGATCGAAAGCGGAAACATTACCTTCCGTGATGCTGTCGGCAACCGCATTTCCTCGGGTGACACATCCTATCAGGTCCTTTACATGGGACTTGCGGACGCTGCACATGCTGCTCAGACCGGTTATCTTCAGGATATGACCGAGATGGAGAATATCAGACTCGGAGAAAAGTGGTGGACTCAGTCTTCTAATAAGGCATGGTCGATGGGCAACAGACAGTATTTTGCTACCGGCGCCATTACCACTACCGATGACCGCGCTATCCGTACCATGTATTTCAACAAGGATATCCTCGCAAATCTTCAGCTCAAGACCATCTATGAGCTTGTTGATGACAATGAATGGGTATATGAGAAGTTCTTTGAGTACGTTGAGGCAGCAAAGCTGGACGACGGCGACGGTGTTCCCACTCTTAACGATACCTTCGGCGCATCTGCGCAGGTTACCTTCGGCTTTATGATGACTATGGCGTCGGGCGAACTTCTTACTCAGAAGGATGCCGACGATTTCCCTGTGCTTGTTGCAACCGATAACCAGCGCTTCGTTGACGTTGTTTCATACCTTACCGACAGAATCGCAGACAACGACGGTATCTATCTTGGCGGAGACCAGGATATCAGAGACCTCTTCGGAAACGGTCAGTGCCTCTTCTGGGCAGAGGTTCTTGAGCATGCACAGACTATGCGTCAGAACTATGATCTCAACTTCGGTATCATTCCCATGCCCAAGTACAACGCCGATCAGGAAGGCTATCATCAGTACACCACCGGTTACTGCACCACGGTAATCTGTTTCCCGACCACCACCAAGGGCGATGCTCTTGACATTGCTTCCTTCATGGTAGAAGCTATGGCAATCGAGTCTGTTGAGACCGTTACTCCCGCTTACTACGATATCTGTCTCAAGGGTAGATATGTTGATGACGCAGAGTCTGCAGGTATGCTTGACATCATCACCACCAGCGTATCCTCCGACTATGCCGAGATCTACAGCTGGGGCGGCTTCAAAGAGGCTGTTCAGAGCGCGATCTCTGCAGGAGTTGCAATTTCTTCCGTCATCAAGGCAAATGCGCCTATGACCAGAAAGGCTCTGAATAAATCGGTCGAGAATTTCCAAAAGCTTCCGTAAAAATAAAAATTCGGCTGTTGCTTTGCAACAGCCGAAGCTTTAGAAATCAGGTTTCGCCGTCCGCTTTACCGGCGGACGACTGATCCACCATACTTTCTCCGAGGATGTAGGCGATCAGCACTCCCGCGGCGGATATGATCGCGCTGACCTCTGTGATCACCGATTCTCCCGCTCCGCAAACTACGGCAATTGCGCCGACAAGTGCGCTGAGCGCCGCCCAGAATTTGCGGGAGGAGAGCTTGCGTTTCCAATCGATACCCATCATCATGCCTCCTTTCTGCCCGAATCTATCTCAAGCAGACTGAGTCTGGTTTCGTGATCACCGATCTTTTCGTAGAAAACGCGGTTCTTTTCAGATTGCGCATGAACGCTTTCATTGAGGTTGTGAACGGCATCCTCGAGTGATACTATCGTGCGGTTGAGCTTTGCCACGATCTTGAATATTGCGATCAGCGAACCGCAAAGGGTCATAAGACCCGTAAGAATTTCCCAAGTCATATTAATTGTCCTTTTGATTTATACCCGACTTGCAGATATTATACACCCAAAAATCCTTTTGTGACTGACAGAAAGCTGTCGTAAAAAATGAAAAAAGAAATTAAGAAACCCGATACCGCTCGCGGAGTGCTTGTCGCCGCGGAGCTTGAGAAACTTTATCCCGATTCTGCCTGTTCGCTCGATTGGGGCGGAGGAGAGGCATGGAAGCTGATGGTCATGGGCAGACTTTCCGCCCAATGCACCGACGCGCGCGTCAATATCGTTTGCCGCGACCTTTTCGAAAAGTATCCGACGCTTGCGTCGCTTGCCGATGCACCTCTTACCGATATTGAGAATATCGTCCGTCCCTGCGGACTTTACCGTACAAAGGCGGCGTCGATCAAGGCGGCGTGCATCAAACTGCGCGACGAATACGGCGGAGAATTGCCCCGCGACGTAGAAAGCTTATGCGAATTCCCCGGAGTCGGACGCAAGATCGCGAATCTCTTGCTCGGGGACGTTTTCGGTATTCCCGGTATAGTAGCCGACACGCATTGTATCCGCATCTGCGGCAGACTCGGATTTTATCCCGAGGAATTGAAAGATCCTATCAAAGTAGAGAGGATACTGACCGATGCAATCCCAAAAGACAAGCAGACCGACACCTGCCATCGCCTCGTTGACTTCGGCCGCGACATATGCCGCGCACAGTCACCGAGATGCGAGAGCTGCCCGCGAGCGTTGAGAGATATTTGCGGACACAAGAATAAATAAGTGCAGAGGGAGTGCAAAATGCAGAATGCAGAATGCAGAGTGCAAAGTTATGGAAGCTTTTCTCGCTTTGCTCGAAAAGCATACCGAAAGAATAATGTTTTGTGTGGATGAACCTTTGTTACGCTAAGAACTATAACAAATA
>JAZSMP010000137.1:0-4878 GCA_045535915.1 Eubacteriales bacterium
GCGCCGAAGCGTCCGAGGTCGAAATTGAGTAGCTTGCCGCGGTTGAGATTATGCGCGATCTCTCGCGCCGCCTCGGGGGGATCGAGAGGGAGACCGAGACCGTTTGCAAAATCGTTAGTCGTGCCCGCAGGGATGTATCCGACCGGCATTTTTGAGTGTGCCTCGCGAAGCCCAGTGAGGACTTCGTTGAGCGTCCCGTCACCGCCGCAGCAGAGAACGGCGTCGCATCTGCCATCCGCGTGGAGCGCAGCGGCGTTGCGGGCGAGCTGAACCGCATGTCCGCGCTCACGTGTGAGCAGGACTGTGGGGATGATGTCATTTGCCGAAAGCGCCTCAATGACTCCAAAAAGCGCGGCTTTGCCTTTGAGCTTTCCCGAAACGGGGTTGACGATAAGAATTACGTTCTTCATTTTCTGTATTTGTTAGCCAAGTCCATTCTGTTAGTGAGGAGCGTGTCGATGCCCATTGCGAAATACTTTTCGTAGTCCTCGGGGGTGTCGGCGTAGTAAAGGTTGCATCGGATGCCCGCGGCGTGCATTTTTTCGATCAGAGCCTCGTCGAACATTCCAAGCCAGAACTGAACGCCCGTGCAGTGGTATTTCGTTGCCATTTCGTAGATCTCGACGGTGTCCTTGGGGAGCTGGATCGCGGTACGCGGGATCTCGGGCGCGACCTTCTCCATCCATTCGAGCTCGGAGGGCGAGCCGGCGAAGTAGACGCTATTCCAAGCATCGTATTTTTCGACCAATTTGACGAGCTCGCGGATGAGGTAGCCTTCCTCGCCGTGCTCCTTGAGGTGCATATTGAAGACGATCTTGTTCGCGAACTGCGCGAAGACCTCCTCTGCGGTGCAGAAACCGACCTCCCAGCCGTGCTTGACACCGATATTCAACTTCAAAAGCTCATCGAGAGTCTTTTCTTTGAGCTTGCCTTCGCCGTCCGAGATGCGCTCGAGCGTGCCGTCGTGGGAGACGATGAGCTTCCCGTCTTTTGTGAGTCTGATATCGAATTCGATCTCGTCCGCGCCGAGCGCGAGAGCCGCCGCGAAAGCGGGCAGAGTGTTCTCGGGCGTCAGCTTCGAGAGACCGCGATGTGCACAGAATTTTTTCATGACTTTATCTTCCTTTGAAAATTATTATCAACTTGAAAGTTTTCGTCCACCTTTTTCAAAAGGTGGCGCGGTCAAGGGCGCGTAGCCCTTGTCGACCTCCGCAGAGGTCGAAATATCCCCTTGCGCTTCAAACAGACGACGCCCCGTCGGCTGTTTGGAAGGAGTAAAAACTCCCCTTCACGGGAGTTTTTCGCTCCTTCACCCCGCGCGCTCCGCAGAGCGCGCCAAGTATTCTCCGTCATCAACTTAGAGAAACCGAGATATACACAAAGTGTTTCATATTTTTACTCTTTTACTCTATTACTATCCATTGACCGTACCTTTTGCCTCCAACGCGGTCAAGTTTTCCGTTTTCACGCAATGCTTTTATTATACGTTGCATCGTTCTGAATGATATCTTCATATCATCAGAAAGCTCTTTTTGAGTAATATTGGGATTTTGTTTAATGATTTCCAACACTTTAGATTCCAAACCGCCATCCAAACCGCCATTTTGGCGTATTGGCGCATTGGCGCTTTTGACAGCGTGAATCTTTACCATAATATCTTCGCCGTGAACATTATATTGAGGCTCTTCTGCACCGGCGTTTTTACAAGCATCGCAGATTTTTTGAATACCGCGTCCCCAGCTTTCGATATAGCCCGCCCGATAAAACACTTTTGCAATATCGGGATTATAAGGTTTTGATGAATGAGAAGCCAACAGTGTATCCTCGTTCCAACCTATCGGGAGCATACTGCTGTTGCTGATATACATTGCTTCATCCTCAATACGTATTTGAACCGGCACATTGTCCGCCCAATTACAATGAATCAATGCATTATAAACCGCTTCTCTGACAGCCTCTCGTGCAAACGGATAGGTTTCCACTCTGGTCTCCTTATGATATGAAATCGATGCTTTAAGGTATTTTAGATATATCAAATCAATAACACGGTCTGCCATAATAATCAAAGATCCGTGAAGTTCGTCCTGATACAAAAGATCACTGCCCTTAAACTTACCGATTTTTATATAACATCCACCAATGATCTTTTCGGGTTCGCGGAAAAAACACAACGCAGCAGCACGCTTTAATTTACCGTCTGATATTAAGTCGAGCTTTTCCAAAAGCTCCGCATTGGAAATATCCAGATCCGATTTGGTCATTCTTCCGCTGCGAATAGCCTCTCTTTTGAAAATATCAAAGCTTTCTTTATCCAAATCATCAATACCGAGATTGGACACTACGCCTGCATCCCACTTCAAACCTGCTTTGGCAAGGAGGAAATCCGTCAAAGCATTTCCGCGCAATAATTGTTTGGTGCTTCCGCTTCTGTAATGGTATTCACCATCGTAGTTTACTGGGAAAGAGCACGGCTTAACATTAATCTCGATATATTCGAGATCGCCTTCCGTCAAAAGATTAACGTCCGCTACTATTCCGAGTTTATTTTGAATTTTATTTGGAATATCTTCGAGAAGTTTTTTGGAGTTTGTTATACCGCAGACCGTACCGTCATCACGCGTGCCAATATATATCTTGCCACCTTGTGCATTCGCAAATCCGCATATCCATTTCAGATATTCATCGCGCCAAGACTCTTTCCATTCTATGTTTTGGTTTTCTGCCATTTGATATAACTCCTTTCATCAACAATTTAACACTTGATAAACCATCACTCATCCCTATCCCGCGGATGAGTCTCGTCAACCTTCAAATACCCGTCCTTATAGCCACTCTCGCGACCGAACGCCAAAATTTTGACGAATGCGAGCGTTTAGCGGAGACGATCGAAATTATCGGAAGAACGTACCCCAACAAAGAAAAGCCAAGGAGCGCCTTCGCTTCCCAAGTATCTGTTCCCACATAAACAATCAAAAGAACATCGAAGGCGGCGAAGAGGAGGTACATCATAATAAACGCAAAAATGAATTCTCCCGGGCGGTATACCGAATCGGAAAATTTTCTTACCTTTTCGTCATTCTTGTTATTATGTTTTGTTTTTGACGGCATAGGCATACAAAAAACCCCCTTGACAAAATGATATTGCGGTTGTTATTGTTTTTGCGTAGTGTGGTAAATCTATCAAATATTGATGTTTTTGCTGAACAACAAAGTTCAGAACGCTAAACACGGCAACGATTTCTCTTCCTCCCCTCCCGCTTGCGGGAGGGGATGACAGAGCGCAACACTTTCGCCCTTGCGAAAGTATTGGCTCTGTCCAAAACGGAGAAGCAAAGCTTCACCGTTTTGAAGCACGATAGCGAGACCTGAAGGTCTCGCATTAGTGCGAGGCTCTGCCTCGTGCTCCGCTAAAGAAACTTTTTGAAAAAAGTTTCTTTAGAATCTTCAAAAACTTTCAGTCTTTGTTAATGCGGTGATGTATTCCTCGTAACTCGCCACGCACTTGACCGCCGCGAGGAAGGCTTTGGCGTTCATCCCGCTCGGCAATCCGAAGACTGCGCCGACGGCGTCGCGCTTTGCTTGGCTGTCGGGTGCGCCCGTGAGTCCGTCGCGGTAGAGGATGGCGGGCGTAAGCGGATTTTCCTCGATCTTCGCGCTCATATCGGGGTTCGTGTAGGGCAAAAAGAGATTATAGATCAACTCGCGCTCCACGCCCTCAACTCCGAGAAATCCCTCGGCTGACGCCTCCTTTTTGCGCTTTTCCTTGCCCTCGATCTTTGGGATGTGCAGGCAAATGATCTTGTCTTTCGGCAGAATACCCGAAATATGCGAGCGGATCAGCCTGCCCGCGCCGTCGGGATCGGTCAGCACGATCAGCGGAGTCTTCCGCGCAAGCGCACGCAAAAGCGCGGCGCGCTCGTGATTTTTGAAGATCCCGAAACCGTCGGTCGCTATTATCTGCGCCTCGATCACCGACGAGAGGCGCAATTTGTCGTATTTCCCCTCCACGATCACGGGGTAGGGGATTTTTAACTTATCATTCATTTAACCAAAAACCATACGATCAGCGCCGCGCCGAGGATGATGCGGTAGACGCCGAAGGGGATGAAGCTGTGACGCTTCACGAAATCGGTCAGGAACTTGATCGCTACCATCGAAACGCCGAATGCGACTATTGCTCCGACCGCGAGGATGATCCAAGCGAGAGCGGGGACGTCGGTATTATGCTCCGAAACGTAGGAGACGAATCCGAGTGCCTTGATGAGGCTCGCGCCCGCCATCGCGGGGATCGCCATAAAGAAGGAAAACTCAGCCGCCGCGGTACGCGAAAGTCCGATCAGCATCGAGCCGAGGATCGTTGATCCCGAGCGCGACGTGCCGGGGATGATGGCAAGCATCTGAAATATTCCGATGAAGAAGGACTGCGCGAGCGTGATGTCGTCAACCGTCTCGACGACAGCCTTTTTCTTGTTGAATTTTTCGATAAGGATGAAGAAAACGCCGTAGATTATCAGCGCGGCAACGACTGCTGGGGCGTTGTAGAGCCAGCCGTCGATGTCCTTGCCCGAAAGCTTCTCGAGGATCTTGTCGAAAAGGATTCCCGCGATCGCGGCGGGGACGGACGCTATGAGGACCTTGCCCCAAAGCTTCCAGATACGTACGTTCTCGCTCTTTTCCTTCTTCGGAGAAAGAGGCCAGAGGCGTGAAAAATAAGTCACGACTACGGCAAGTATCGCGCCGAGCTGTATGACGACCTCGAACATCTCGCAAAATTCGTCGGTGAAGACGGAGTCGGGCGCGAGCGAGAAGGAGAGAAATTCGTCAAGGAGGATCAGGTGCCCCGTCGAGCTGACGGGAAGCCACTCGGTAATGCCCTCG
>JAZSMP010000276.1:0-21875 GCA_045535915.1 Eubacteriales bacterium
ATTTTATATTATTTTACCTTTCAAAAGTGCGAACAACTACTTTTAACTTTAGTTTTACGATTATGCACATCAAACCTCTCCATACAGGCACCGCGCCGCCCTTGTAAATGAGGGCGGCACGAGATCCTTCGTCGCCACGCGGCCTGCGGGCGCTCCTCAGGATGACAACGTTTTTTCTTGCAGGGGCTTCGCCCCTGCACCCCATATTGTAAGTGCGTACATTAATGTTCTATCGTTTATTTATATAAATAAATAGATATTTTATCGAAAAAGCAATAAACAGTATGAATCCTATCGGCATAACAATCAATCCCAATAGACTATTATTACGGTAAATATCATTGTATTCTTCCAACGATAAAATCACCGCATCGTGCTTTATCTCAACGGCATCATAATTTGAAGATCTTTCTATAAGGTAGCAAAATATCTTATCCCCTTTTTCCAAAGAATCCAAGCCTTCTATGACAGCTCGCTTTGTAAGCAGATTATTGACAAATATACGCTTTTCCGTTTCGCAAACGCTGATGTAATATGAGTAACCCATTTCGGGATCATTTCTCTTGATCACTTCGTCAACGGTGAATTCCCGATAAATAAGATCGTCATAAGTAATTTTTGATTAATAATAATCTCCTAAAGACACCAAAAACAAAGCTAAAAACACTACCGTTGAAATAAAGAAAACCAGCGCGGTTAAAAACGGAGATTTAATTTGCTCCTCTTTGTACATACAATTTCCTCGATCAAGAATACATATACAAAAGTATCTTCGATTCGTGCTTATCAAGCTTGATCTCGATTCCACGGCGGAGTTCATCCGAAGTGAAATCTCCTTCCGAGGTCGAGTATGTTACGCCGTCTTCGATGCAGGGCAGAACAAGGTTGAAGCTATCCTCTTCTGCATCGGTGTTGCGAATGATCTGAACGAATCCGCGGCGTTTTTCGGAATCGTCGAACTGGACGGCGTACCAATCCTCGGTCGAGCCCCGACATTCGGTGACCGGATAATAATCTCCCTCAAGCTCGATCTCGGCAACCTTTCGCCAGAGAGCTTGCATCTCGAACGCGAGCTTGGCGTCATCGGCGTCATAGCGGATCATATCGGTCATAGACGGAGCAAATGCATTATGATACGCAAACTCATCGGGCTCGCGCTCCTTACCGTCGTATTTACCGGTTTCCGTGTCGAACCAGTTCATATTGTGCGCGCGGAAATAGGGGATCCACTCGAACATCTCACGGTGCTGTTTCAGCTTGATGGGATGGTCGCCGTAGCCGACGTCGGTGTAGTGTAATGTTATCGCGCGGCGCATTGTTTCGAGGTCGTTGCGGCGTCCGCCCGAGGCGCAGGAATCGATGATGAGACCCGGATTGCGCGCCACAAGCTCATCCCAATACGCGAGGTAACCCATAGCATGGCGGTTTTCAAGGAAGCCTATGCGGTCGGGAGCTTCGTTTTCCTTCCAGAAGGACAGCGGATCAAAATTGAAGTCCTGGCGGTAGATCTTCACGCCCGACGCCTTGATGATGGAGTCAACGCGATCGGTCATCCACTCTCTTGCTTCGGAATTTCCGAGGTCGAATAGCTTATTGTCGTTCTCGGCAACCGAAAGGAGCCACTCGGGGTGCTCGAGGTCGAGCTCTTCGCCCTTACGTACACGCTCGGGCTCGAACCAAAGTAAGAAGTCGATGTCATTTTCCTCGCAGACTTTGCCTATCGGTGCAAGCCCGCGCGGAAAACGCTCTTCATCGACCTTCCACGTACCAATGCGGGGCCAATTATAATCGCAGGGATACCATCCTGCATCTATCCACCATACGTCGGGCTTCATTCCCTTGCGGAGATAATCATTCATCGCGCAGAGCTGATTTTCCTCGGTTGCACCCGTAAATTCCGGCTTTCCGTCAGCGCGGAAATGGTGGAGGCAAAGCTTGGGCGGCATCTTCGCGCCGTTGTCCTTCGGCAGAATATGAGCGAAATAAAACCTTCTCCAGATATTTATTCCTCTGTACTCGCTTCCCGCTCCGTAAGCCATAAGCGTCAGCCTCGGCGAGGTAAAGGATTCGCCCGCCGAAAGTCTCGTGTGGCATCTGTCCTGACCGCAGAGGAAGGATATCCCCTTCCCTGTCGGTGCGATTTCGGCGATCCACTTGGATGGAAATCCGATAGCGGCGCGGACCTCGACGCCCTCTCCGCGCATAGTCATATAGGGGAATGCGCCTTGACAGGAAGTACCCGAAAAAGGAGTAAGCGAGAATTTTTCGTCTATCTCTTTTTCGAAAAAGCTATAGCCATCGCGTTTGCAGGTGTCTCCGTTGCCGTATTTAAGCATAGTTTTACCGCAGGCGATCTCACCGCCCACACGAAGCTCGGAAATTATCGGAGTGTCCTTCTTGCCGTTATTGGTCAGCGTTACTCTCCACTCGGTAACGGGAAAATCGCGGTATTCGGTATAGTCTGCGCGGATCGTCAGTCCCGTTCTGTTTCTGCCTTCAACAGTCACCTTTATTATGTTGGAGTCAATGAACTCGCGGCTTACCTTCGGTGAAAATTCCGCGGGAATACCGCAAATTTTTCTTCGTCCGAGCTTGAATGATACCGGCACTTCATCGGGCGAGGTGTACTTCAGTATAATCGGAATATACGACATATTAACTGTATTCATATTAATCTCTTTCCGAAAAACGCGCAAACAGTAGTCTGCGCGTTTTTCTGTTTATTTGATTTCTTTGAGGGTAGAAAGACTGATCAGACTGATCTTGTCCATCATATAAATTTCGGGATCAAAGGTCTTGATTACGTAAACGTTTACCTCGTAAGGATATTTGGAGGTAGGCGTAAACTTATTCATATTCGGCGAGGTAACGACAAGTATTTCAGGCTTTGCGGCATTGTAGAACTTGATCGTTGCGTTTCTTGCGCGGTAGCTTTCGCGGTTATGGGCGTGGTGCGGAGTAGTTACGATATCCGAGTCGAGATAATCGTCACCGTAGCGGTCTACCATATCGTCAAGAACGATATTGGTAGCATCGCCGGTCAGCATGCAGGTATTTCCCTCGGGCGTTGTAAGTCTGACAACCGTTGACATCGAATTTCCGTCACCCGCATCCTTTTCCGCATCTGCCCGCTCAAAACCGATGACAAGCGGTATGAAATCCGACATACACGCGAGGATCTCCATATCCATGCCGGGGAAGCGGTAGATCTGACCCGTAAGGCACTTATAGACAGGTATATCGGAGCCCATGGTTTTCACGGCATTATCGGTATTTGTCATCTGACCCGCGCTGATGGTCTGGGTCTGCTCTTCCGTATTGCAGAAATTATAAATAAAGCTTTCGATCGTCAGATATGGATTGCTCTTGTAGAGCGAAACGAAGGACTGAAAAGCTCCGGTATGGTCGCCGTGGAAATGCGAGAAGACCCACGCGCGGATGACGATATTCTTTGAATCGGGAGCGTATTTAACCAAAGTTTCATATATCTGCTTCGCCTGATGGCTGTTCTTATTTCCGCCGTCGTAGACCATAAAGGTTCCGTCAGCAAAGCGGATGATACATCCCTGCGAGTCACCCGAGACCGCACCGGTATCGTCAAGACTCTTCAGGGAAATAAACGCGGGCTCACAAACTGCCGTATACTTCACCTCATCAAGCGAAGGAAGCGCCACGTCTTCCGCAACGATAACTCGGGTCTCACCCGTGTTCGGACAATAGTAATAGTAGACCATCTCGTCTTCCTTGGTATAGGTTGAATAAAGATTGCCCGCTATTTCGTTTTCGCTGTAAAGTGCATAACCGTAGGCTTCAAGTCTGAGAGAATAATACTCATACATCTCAGCATCGGTTTTATATATCGTTGCCTGAGTATAATTGTTGCCGAGAAGGGCGAAATCCTCGATCATACCGCCGGGGTATGCGGGAACCTCATAGAAAGCCTTGGCATCCTTGTTGCCCGCCTTACCGCTAAGGAAGAAATCGCCAGGAAGAACGATCTTTCCGTCCTCATCATTGTTAACGATATATTCGACAAACTTTTCAAAAGCGGGTACAAATCCCTCGCGCTCGTTGCCGGTTACAATAATCTTGTTTCCGAGCGCGCGGATGATATAAGTATTGAACATTTCGAGCTCGCCAACAGCAACGTGAAATTCCTCCATATCAACGTAGCTGAGAACGATCTCCTTGACATTTGGGTCGTATTTTTCACCGCAAGCCTGAGTGGATCTGACGATCTCGACCTTCACTCCGCATTTTTCTTGAATCAAAGTTTGAAGCTTACGCGCCGCGGTGAATTCCGCATCTGTATCATCGGAGGGATAAACGATTCGATATTCACAAACTCCGGGAGCAAAGAGAACTATGCCGTCATCAATGGGCTGGGTTTCCTCGGCCGTTGTATCGGGAATCGGTGCCGTTGTTTCTTCGGGAATATCGCTTCCGCAGGACGCGAGAAGAACCACAGATAAAAGAAGGGTAAAAAGCAGAGTAAATATGCGTTTTTTCATCGATTTTCCTTATTAATTCATTTCGACCTTGTCGAAGGACATATCAATATCCTTCTTCGACCATCCGAGACCAAGGTAATCATTCTCCTCCCAAGCCGCCTTTGCCTTTTCATGCGCCTCGGGAAGCGGCTTCCATGCAACCGCGCGGGGAGGATGGTCTTCGGGATCGTCGCCTTCCCTCAGGAAGGGCGTCCAGTTGTCGTTTTCGTATTTCTTGCGGTCTTCCTCATCGTCCCACTTCGGAACGTCGAATGGCTGACTGCCGGAAAGAACCGATTTCCACGCGAGAATGCCGATCGAGGACATCGCGCATGCGCGGTAAACGTTGAGGTAGGGCTGCTCATTCTTGCGGATAGCCTCGCCGAAGTAGTACTGTACCCAGAAATCACCGCCGCCGTGGCCTGCCGCAGACGCAAGCTCGCCGTGCTCAGGCCATTCCGCCTCATAGGATCGGAATGGTTCAAGTCCTTCGCCGTTGACCTCGGAATGGTAAACAACGATATTACCCGTCTGTCTTTCTACCTCAGCCGCACCCTTGGTGCCGTAAATTCTCGCAATGCCTGAATGTGTTCTGAATGCGCCTTGAAGCGTACGTACAACAGCACCGTTATCCATCTGGCATACGATCACTCCGCCCGAATCCTGTTGACGGTACTCAAACTTGCGATAGCTCTGATCCTTGATGCGCGGAACAAAACCGTTGACCGTCACGGGCATTGTGTCAGTGATGTGCATTATCTGCGCGATCGCGTGAGTGCAGTAATATGTGGAAGGAATCTGATTGCGCCAATGGTATTCGCCGGGCGCGTATTTATATGTCTTGGAATTCGACATCGGATGGCAGTATTCCGCTTCACCGTAAAGGATCTCGCCAAGCTCGCCCGAATCGTATACTCTCTTAAGCTCGAGACGCTGTTTGGTAAAAGGATAGTTCTCCGCGATCATGTATATCTTGCCGGTCTCCTCAACGGCGCGGCAGAGCGCAACGCCCTCAGCGAGAGTTGAGATAGCCGTGCACTCGGAAAGAACGTGCTTGCCCGCGCGCAGAGCCTTGATGGCAAATTCCGCGTGCTCGTTGAAATAATTTGCAAGCACAACGGCATCTATATCGCTCTTCAGCATTTCATCGTAATCGGTAAAGGTCATAAGGCTGCCATCGGGATCGTACTGATTCTTGATAACGGCAAGCTTTTCGGGACGGCGGTCGCAGACTGCGGCAAGTCTCAGCCCCGTACATTCCGCGGGCTTCATAAAGGTCTTTCCTCTGCCTGTTCCTACAACGCCTATTCTGATCGGATCGCTCATGATATATCTCCCTCTATATGTAATATATAATAATATTACTACATTTTTTATTGATTGTCAAGTATTTTTTTATCGGCATTCCGCACAAAGACTTGCATTCCGCGCAAAAAAATGTTAAAATAGAAAAAAGATAAAAAATTTTGACGAAAACCGCAACCAAATTGATTATTTTGCATCTATACGTGTGAAGGGAGTTGAAAAACAGAATGACAGATGAAAAAATAATAGAACTTTTCTTTGCCCGTGATGAGATGGCTCTCAGACATACAGCCGACAAATACGAGAACTATTGCTTCACTATCGCAAACAATATACTCTCAAACCGCGAGGATTCCGAGGAATGCGTGAACGACACCTACCTTGCCGCTTGGCAGTCGATCCCGCCAGAACGTCCGAAGCAGCTTTCTGCTTATCTCGGAAAAATCGTCCGCAATTTTGCGCTTACCCGACACAGACGGGACCGCGCGTACAAGAGGGGAGGCAACATGAACGACATATCGCTTGAACTACTCGAACTCATTCCCGACGGCAGCGATCTTGCGGAAGAATACGATGCCCGCCGCCTCGGATTCATCATTGATGCTTTCTTAAGAAAGATCAAGAAGGACGACAGACAGATCTTTGTGCGCAGATACTGGTACGGTGATTCGCTTGCCGACATCTGCCGAAACTTCGGATTTACCGAAACGAAGGTAAAATCCTCTCTGCACAGAACACGCGAAAAGCTCGCGGAAGAGCTTAAAAAGGAAGGAGTGGCACTGTAATGACAAAAATGCAAAAAGCCGACCTTCTGCTTGATGCCATCGGAATGATCGGTGACGATATCATCGCCGAATCCTCGGGCATATCGAAGATTCTGCCCATACCATCAAAACTTAAGATCAATCTTATAGTAATGCGCCGACTTCTTGCGGCGGCTATCTGTCTTATGATCGTAAGCGCGGTCACTCCACTCTCAGTATATCTCTACAATAATTATATCGCGCCCGCATTTCAGCCCGATGAAACTACCGAACAGACCTCAGAACCCGAATCAAGTGAGAATGAAGCAATAGAATACCCGCTTGAAGCACCCGAGGGCTACAGCGTTACAGATTCTGTAGAATTCGAAATGCTGACATCGAGTGCAGACAGCAGCGAGAAAAGCATGAAAAAGGTCCGTGTGGCACGTCTCTCCTCCGATGATGACGGTACTCCCGCCATATTCGTCGAGCTCAGAAGCTACGACGGAAAGACCGTCACCGATACTCTCTTTGAGCACGGACGCGGTATGGTATTACTGAGCAAAAACTCAGCCGAGCTTTTTGTCTTCAACACAGAAATCACCGTTGAAATCAACAAAGACGGCTACGCGCAGATCGTGAAATACACGGTAATTGACGGTGAGTTTTACGAATCGACCGAATTTCTCAAGAGGATAACACATTTCAGCCTATTCTCAAATGCCGATCTTGAAAACTCGCGTGTTGATGCTTACAATATGTTCATTGATTTTTCCGAGGAGCTCGAACGGCAGAATGGCGCTCGCGTCATTCTCGACACATACACGACCGACGAGGCGGCAATATACGCGCCCTCAGAAAACGTATTGGCACCCGATATCCTCGAGGAGCGCAAAAGCGGTAAGAAGACGTGGACGATCGACCGGATAGCCGAGGTCAACGGATTTGTCAGAACCGAAGAGCCTCTCCCCGAAAACCGAAAGACCTACGAAACCGAGGACGGCTGGCTTATAAGCGGTATAACAGCCGAACCGGAATTATACAAGGTCATCGGATGCACCGACAAGATGGCTAAAACCGCAACCGTTCCCACAGAGTTTATGGGTTACAAGGTTTGCACGCTCTCTCACGCCGCATTACAGAACTGCCGAGCCGAAACGCTCATCATCCCCGCGGGACTCGAGAGAGTCGAAATGCAGCTATGGGGTGATTCGATAAAGAAGCTGATAATTGAATGTGATGACAGTACCGAATTTGTCGATCAATGCTTTTTCGGTACGCCTGTTGAAGAAGTCGTATTCACGGGCACTAAGACAGTCGTTGAGGAAAAGCTATTTTACCTCTGCGGCAATCTTAAGAAGGTGACGCTACCCGCTACGCTCGAAACTGTATCGGAAATGGCATTCCAATCCTGCTCGGCTCTCGAGGAGATCAATCTGCCGGAAGGGATCAAGGTTATCGAAAAGCGCGCGTTTTACTATTGCAATTCGATAAAAAGACTGCTCCTTCCCGCCTCTCTTGAAAAGATCGGAGAAGACGCTTTTGCGATCTGCACGCAGCTTGAATCCATCGAAATTCTTGCAAAGCTCGATGCTTTCCCAACAGGACTTTTCTTTGATCACAACTGTGAGAGCATTACTGTACCCGAAGGCGTCAGAAGCATTGAGGACCTGGCTGTGGAAGGCAAAGCGTTAAAATATCTTTATCTTCCGAGCACGCTTGAACTCTTTGTCACCTACAGAGTAGACGCACCCTCTTCCGGAGTCGAAGCCATCTACTACAACGGCACCAAGGAAATGTGGAACAAGGTAGAAAAGAGAAAACTATTCTCTACAGAATACAATGAATATACCGTTTATTGCACCGACGGGGAGATCGTTATGTTCCCCGGCGGCTTACCAATGGAATAATTATGAAAGGAAAGACTATGAGAAAAATCAAATTAATATCGGCTCTTCTTTGCGCGCTTATGCTGATATCTTGCTTTGCTTCGTGCGATGAAGTGCTCCACGAGGTGACAACAGAACCGCCCGCAGAGCAGACTCCCGCAATCAGCGAAACCGACACGGATACCGAAAAGATCCCCGAAACCGATCAAGCAACCACAGAAGAGGCAACAACAGAGGAAATCACAACAGAGGAAGTCACGACGGCTGCTCCCGAGCCCGAGATTGAACCGATGCAGATACCCGAATATTATAAGATCGGCGTTACGACCGAATTTCCGCTTATCGCAACTCTCGGCGGCGAGAAGGTTGAGATCACTATGCGTGCCGCGACCATGAAAACAGCTTATGACGTCAGATGGATGTACATCGACGCCGTTCGCGACGGTAAGGTGATCTACACCAAGACCTTCCGCGCAATCGGTCAGATTATGACAACGGCAGAAAAAAGCGAGTTTTTCGCGCTTCTGCGTGCCACAGATAATCCCTCGAGCGGAAGCGCAAACGTGTCCTTTGTTACGTACTCTCTTACAGACGCGAAGGGCAAGCTTGATATCTACTGCGTTGACGGTTTCAACGCAACACTCAGCGTAGGGCTTAACGTTAGCGTAAAACAACCTATGAAGGATGCCGTTCAACACGGTCGGTTCCGTGTTTTCAGAAACGCTGTAAAGCTCGAAGATTTTCAGAAAAAACACGGTTCGCTCTGTATGGTGCTTGACAGTCTGACCGATCCGGATAAAGAGACATATGCATATCCCTCGGACGCGCTGCCGATATATGACATCGAAAATCTCGCCGAGCATCCCTTTTTCATTGAGAAAAAAGAGCAATACGATAATTTCTATGCTCTCACTCAGGTCTTGCTCAGCATTGACAAAGTGGCTCCTAAAATCCCTGAAGGCACGAGCGTAGATATAAACTCAATGCGGTGTACTGATGAAACCTTAACGATCGACGGCGTTAATTGTAAAGTAGCATACAGAACGTTACAATTTCTTGACGCCGCGGGCAACGTGTGCGGTACGTACACCGATTACGTAAGCTTTTACGACCTCAATATCATATCCTTTGAAATAAAGCAATAAAAGAAAAAGCGACTGAGTCAGTCAATGGCTCAGTCGCTTGATTTCAAAACAGCCCTGATATCCAATATATCACTCCGTAGAGAGTACCTGCCGCAGTACCGTAAAGCAGGACGGGGCCCGCGACAGTGAAAATAGCTGAACCGAGGCCGAGGACGTATCCTTCGCTTTTCGCGTCAATAGCAGCGGACACCACCGAATTGGCAAAGCCCGTGATGGGGACGAGCGTCCCCGCGCCCGCCACCTTGGCAATATTGTCAAACACGCCTATAGCCGTCAGGAGTGCGGAAGCTCCGACAAGTATGACAGACGTCAGAAGTCCCGCATCATCCTTGACCATTCCGAGACTTTTCCAGAGATCGGTCAACCCCTGCGCCGCGGCGCAGATGAGTCCGCCGACCAGGAAAGCCCGCATAGTGTCGCGTGCTATGTCGGATTTTGGCGCATGCGCATCGGCATATTTGGGATATTCTTTCTTTCCGATATTCATTTTATCTCCTTTTTTATTCAAATCTATTTACAATCGGCAAAAAATAGGTTATAATTATAATAATGTAACCAAGGGGGATAAGATAATGTCAAAAAACTGGAATGAACTGCGCGAGGGCGCGGAAAGAGTTATAGACAAGCTTTCCGCTGAGGCTGTCCGTCTCGGCGACGCCGCAAGCATGAAGCTGAAGCTTGAAGCCTGCCGCGGAAGACTCAATAATGAATACGCGATACTCGGCAAACTCACATACGCAAAGCTCAAGGGCGGCAAGGACAACGCCGAACAGATCGCCGCGTCAATCAAACGGATCACCGAGCTCCGTCTTGCAGAGAAGGAGATTCTTCGAGATATTGAGGAAGCCAAGGCAGAAAAGGAAGCTCAGAAGGAAGCCGACAAGGCTGCTAAAGAAGCCAAATAATTTCTATCCCTCAAACGCATATGCGTTTGAGGGATATTTTTTTAAAGATAAGTCTTAAGCTTTTCTACCGACTTTTCTTCAAATTCGAGAGCTTCCTTCGCAAGAGACAGAACCTCGCCCGAAATACCGACCTCTTCAGCCTCGCCGATATCACGGTAAAGCTCTGTGACACCCATGGTCAGTCCCTGGATCATCATCTCGGCAAGATGCTCGCTCGTCGAGTCTGTGGCGGTATTCATTACCATACCGATCTTTGCGCCCGCGCGTGTAAACACATTCTCCTCTTTGGGAGTGATGCCCGCCTGGATCATCAGCTTCGAGGCGCGCGAGGCAAGTCCCTCGCATCCGTCAATGATGTTGGTCATCTCTTTACGCAGATCGGGATCCTTGACTCTGCCGAGGATATCGGTCGTTGAGGTAGAGCCCATTTTGAGATTTTTATAAAGATCGTCAAGCAGCTCGGCTCTTGTGATCTTTGTTTTGACTTGAGGCATTTTTGCGCTCCTTTTTGTTTTTTGTTTTAACTCTGCTGTCGTTTTTATCTTGTCCGAAAAATCGGAAAATATACAAAAAAGAGCCGACCGAAGTCAGCTCTTTTTTGAATTTAATAAACTTTTTTCACTTCAAAATCGCAATTGATGATCGATTCGAGACTTTCTTCCAACTCTTTGACAGACGAGGTATCAAGCTCCTCGTTGGAAACGATAGACGCCGAAGCCTGGCAAGCGTCATCTTCACCGTCAATAAAGCTGACAGCAATAACAGCATTCTCATAAACGTAGAAGTAGACCATATTCTCATCTATCTTCTTGCATTCAAAAACACTGCTGACGTTGAAAACCGCAGAAATAACCGTGGAATTTATGTCCGCTCCCGAATTGATATAGGATGCGATCGCAGTCGCGCTTCTTGATTCATAAATATCAAATACTTCATCCGCTTCATCCGTAATTACCGAACCATTGACTGCGCTCAGAACCTCTCTGTCATCAAAAGTAACCTTATAAACAACCTTGGGCTTTGAAAAATCAACGTCTCTGAGTTCGAGTACATCTGCTTCATATCTGTTTCCGGACAAGTTGTAGAGTTTACCGATCTCATCGTTGTTGATCAGAACCTCCATATCCTCGATCAACTCAAGACCTCTGCCGAGGGGCGTATTTTGTCTGTCTGCACAACCGCCGAGAAGGAGCGCAAATATACATATTAATATAAACAGGCTCTTTTTCATTTTTTACTCCGTAAGCTTAAGCTTTCTGACGTCACTGCCGCTGAAAACGAGCGGACGGAATTCGCCGAGGATTCGGCTTGTAATTCTGTCCCAATAACGGGCATTGAGTTCGTTCTGGTTGAGGTTTGTGCTGATGACGGTCGGAAGTCCGAGGCTTATGCGGTTGTTGAGCACGTTATAGATCGTGCTGACCGTGAACTGATTTGAAACCTCCGCTCCGAGGTCATCAATGATGAGAAGATCGCAATCGTAGTAGCGGTCAAGATCATATCCGCTCTCGCCGCCCGCGGAATTGCCGAATCGGTTCTGTTCAAAATCAGCGATCATTCCGATTGCACCGGTATATACAACGTCGTAACCGTTGTCGATCAGGGTCTTGGCAAGTGCTGTAGAGAGATGAGTCTTTCCAAGTCCCGTACCTCCGATAAGAAGGAGATTGCCCGATTTATCCGGATTGAAGCTATCGGCATACTCGCGCATTGTACGGAGCACGTAGCTCATATTTTCGTAGGAGCGCTGATTGGTTTTATAATAGTCAAGACGGAAGCTTTCAAAGGTCTGCTCGCCCATAAGCTTGGCAATTCCCGAGCTTTCGTAGCCCGCCATGCGGAGACGGAGCTTCATACATTCGCATATTTCGCCGTCAACGTAACCCGAATCATGGCACTTTTCGCATTCATAGCGGGGATCGGAATAGTCTGCGGGATAACCGTAAGTTGCAAGCAGGATCGCTCTTTCATGATTGAGTCTTTCCGCATCTGCCTTGACCTTATCAAAGCTCTCTCCGCTCTTGCCGAGAATGGCATTGAGAAGGCGCGGACCTGTAGCCGACAGTACGCGGTCAAGCTCGCGCAGGCCCTCGATCTTATCCCAGAGCTCACGGCGGCGCGCGTCTGCCTCTGCCTCTGCTTTTTTGTATTTTTCCTTATATTCCTCGCGGATGCGGCGGAAATTTTCTATATTGTAGCTCATATCTTACTTCCTTTTCTTTTGTGATGGAGCCGTTTTTGGGACGTCGGGAACTGCGCCCGCGTCACCGTAACTGCGGCGGAGTGCGGCTTCAAAGAAATCGGTGGAGTCAAAGCTCTTGCCCGCGGCGGGTTCGCCCTTTGCCTCGGCTTCGGCTTCGATCTGCGCCTTCACGTCATCCTCCGTCTTAAGTCCCTTGGCATTCCAGCTTTCAAGGATCGCATTGGCGTAGTTGAGGGAGGGCTCGTTGATCTTGTCGATCGTGATCTCGTAGGCAAGCTTGATCACCTCAAAGCCGTAACCAAAGGTGCTGATCCAGGAATCAATGAATCTCTTTTCTCTTGTCGTCAGCGCACGGCTCATATTCATGCCGAAGAGCGAACGGATCTGACCTTCAAGCTCGTGCTTCGCCTGCGCGAGACGGAGATGCTCGTCGAGAGCCGCCTTATCGGCAATTCCATCGTCGTAAAGCGCGATGGCGGTGGTTTCAAGATAACGGACCGAAGTCTTGCCGATCTTTGCGCAATGCTCACAGAGGGCGGCTATGTAATCGGGAGTGAAGCCGAGATAATCGCGGAGCGCGAGTATCTTTGCCGTTTCACCGACGCGAAAGATCTTACCGAGCGCACGCTCACATTCATCGATCATAAGCGCGACCTCGCGGTCACCCTCGATCATTTCCGCGATCTCGTTGCTTGAATATTCGGGAAGTGCACCAAGGTCGCCGCGGCGTCCGCTCTTCTGAGGTTTAGCGGGAGTTTTTTCTTCCTTTACCTCAACAGCGGGATCGGTCTTCTTTTCTTCCTCGTAAGAAAGTATGCCCGCACCGCGCCAGAATGCGATGGCACGTTCGATTGCATCCGCGCTCAAAGAGTACTTTTCGGCAAGCGAGGAAATATCTGCATCCTTTTCCGAGACAAGAGCCAGAAGCGCGATGATATCGCTCTTCTTCGCCGAGGAGAGCGATCCCATTACCGCTTCGGGAAGAACCACGACGCCGTTGCCGTAATTCACGTCAAGTTTTTTATTTTCATTCTTACTCATTTTCGGTTGTCTCCGATCAATCGTCTTCTGCGGATGCGTTGAGATAGCTGTCTGCTACTCTGCCCGCCTTCAGCTCGTAATATCCCTGTGCCGCGACCATAACGCCGTTATCGCCGCAGAGAGAGATGGGCGGCAGAATCAGCTCGGTACCCGCCTTTTTGCATGCCGCACCAACAGCCGCACGCAGATGCGAGTTTGCCGCAACTCCACCCGACATAACGAGCTGTTTTACGCCCGAAGATTTGATGGCTTCGGGAATCTTCTTTGCTATCGCAGAGCAAACAGTCTCGGTATAGAGAGCGGCAAATACGGGGCGGTTGACCTCGATATTCTGCTGTGCGAGCTTATTGAGATAATTAAGCGCGGCTGTTTTCAGTCCGCTGAAGGAAAAATCAAGGTTATCGCCGGGAAGCGCGGGAGTCGGAAGCTTAATGTCAAGCTTCTCGCCGAGCGCGATACCCTCGTGAGCAAGCTTGTCCATTGCCGCGCCTGCGGGATACTGCAGACCGATGACTCGTCCGATCTTGTCAAAAGCCTCGCCAGCGGCATCATCGCGCGTACCGCCGAGTTCTACGTACTCGGTATAAGATTTGACGAGATAGAAAGATGTGTGTCCGCCCGAAACAACGAGCGAAAGATAGGGAGGCTCGGGAGGTGTTTCGGTCAGATAAGACGCTGCTGTGTGCGCGTGGATATGGTTGACCGAGATCAGAGGGAGCTTGTTCGCGAAAGCAAATGCCTTGGCGAAATTCACGCCTACAAGAAGCGCACCGATGAGACCCGGATGAGTCGTGACTGCAACGCCGTCGAGATCGGATATCTCAACGTTCGCCTCTGTAAGTGCGCGCTCAACGACGTTTGAGATCGCCTCAATATGCGCGCGACCCGCAATTTCGGGAACGACACCGCCGTAAAGACGGTGTGTGTCGATCTGGGACGCAACTATATTGGAGAGTGCGACGAGCCTGCCGCCCTCTCCGATATCTCCCACGACGGCGGCACTCGTCTCATCGCAGGATGTTTCAATTCCGAGAATTAACATATTTATGTCTGCCTCAATTCAGTTTTTTAAACATTTCAACCGCATCCTCAGCGGGGAAACGGTAATAATTTTTGATAATTCCGCAGGGCGCATAACCTTCCTTTGTGTAGAGCGCCTGAGCGGAAGCATTCGATTTTCTCACTTCAAGATAAACGTATTCGATTCCGTTTCCTTTGAGGAATGCTTCAAGCGCGTGCATTACCGCGGTCGCGCATCCGCAGCGGCGGTAATCCGGATGGGTTGCGATATTGACGATATTTGCCTCGGGGGTCACGTACTGCGCACCGCCGTAAGCCGCAAGTCTGCCGTTTTCTCTGTCAATAACAGCAACAGCGCGGGTATTCGGAGATGTGCACATATATGTCAGAGCATTTTCGCTCCAAGGCTCGGAGAAGCAAAGACGCTCAATTTCCGCCGCCTCTGGGATATGCTCGGGCGCAAAGATTTTTATTTCAAAATCCTTCATCAGCCTTCTTCGTAATCGTCACCCGTATAGAGATTGTATTCGTTGAAAAGAAGACCCATATCTATGTATCTTCCGGTGAGTCTGTCATGGATATAAACACCGTCACAGTCGGCAACGAGAACAAGGCTGTAGTAGAACTCGGGATACTTTTCCGAAGTGAACTTGATCGTGTAGTTTTCGGAATCCATAACGGTGGAGTAGCTCGTGGTATTTTCGTCGAGATATCTTTCTGCAATCTTATTGATCAGATCCTGAGAATCGATCTCATGGATGGTATATGCGGTGGTGGACTCGATGCAGATATAAGCGCCGGTCGGCTCAAATCCGCGCAGATCGGGAAGGACCGCATCGGTAGCACAAAGGATTTCACCCATCATAGGACAGTAAAGCCATTCTGTAGGCTCAAGACCCTTGATAGCATAATACTCGATCTTGACGTCATTACGCTTCCACTTGGTATAAGGATCGCTTTCATACTCTACGGGCTGATAAGCGGGATCTAAAACGTATGTATAAGTAATACCTGTCTTCTTATGGGTAAGACCGTTTCCGGTCATAGTTATTCTGTTTGCGCAGCTTGTGAGTGAAAGCGAAAGACAGATAAGTGCCATCGCAAAGCAGATGATTCTTGTGATCTTTTTCATGATTTTCTCCTTAATAACCGAATTTGCCAGCGAGAGAATCGTCATCCTCGATCCAGTCGCTTACGTTGATAACGCGGAAGTTTTCAGCATCGTCTCTTACGACAAGCTTTTCGATTCCCGCATTGATGGCGAGCTTTTTGCACATCATACAGCTCGAGGTACCTCCCATGACCGCGCCGTCCTCGGGATTGGTGCAGACCATATAAAGCGTCGAGCCGAGCATCTGCTCGCGGGGAGCGGCAATGATGGCGTTCGCCTCGGCATGCACCGAGCGGCACATCTCGTATCTCTCACCTCTCGGGATACCGAGCTTTTCGCGGAAACAGTAGCCGAGATCGTCGCAGTTCTTTCGTCCGCGGGGTGCACCGTTGTAGCCGGTTGAGATTATGCTGTCATTCTTAACGATGATGGCACCGAAGCGGCGGCGGAGGCAGGTGCTTCTCTCGCTGACCGTCTGGGCGATATCAAGATAATAATTTTCTTTTGAAACTCTGTTTGACATTTTTATATCCTCACATTTTATTTACTGTTTCGATCAGGAATTTTTTGAACTCACCCGACAGCTCGGGGTGTCTGAGCGCTTCTGTCACGTTTGCCTCAAGGAATCCAAGCTTCGATCCGAGATCAAAGCGCTTACCCTCAAAATCGAGCGCGGTAACACCCTCGCGCCTTGCAAGAGTTGCGATAGCGTCGGTCAGTTGGATCTCGCCGCCCGCGCCGGGAGGTGTCGAGTCGATGATATCGAAGATATCGGGAGTGACAAGCACTCTGCCGAGGATGGCGTAATTCGAGAAGATCTCGGCGTCCGTCTTCGGCTTTTCGATCATATCGTCAACGAAAAATTCCTTTTCGCTTCCTTCGATCGGATGGGTCTTCAGTGAGCAGTATTTTTTGACGAGCTCGGTCGGCACTTCCTTGACTCCGCAGACCGATCTGCCGTATTTTTCGTAGGTCTCGATCATCTGCGCAACAACGGGTCTTTCCGAGAGGATGATATCGTCTCCGTAAAGGATGGCAAAGGGCTCGTCTCCGACAAAACCGCGCGCACAGCCTATGGCATGTCCGAGGCCGCGGGTGATCTTCTGGCGGAGAAAGTAGACGCGCACACCGAGCGGCTCGGCGGTCTTTCTGATCTCCTCGATTTCTTCTTCTCTGCCCTTGGCATTGAAATACGATTCATATTCGGGCGAATAATCGAAATAATCTTCGAGCGCGCCCTTGTTTCTGCCGGTGATGATAAGCACGTCGGTGATGCCCGACCTTGCCGCCTCCTCAACGAGATAGGAAATAGCGGGACGGTCAACAATGGGCAAGACCTCTTTGGGCACGGCACGCGCTATCGGAAGCATACGTGTTCCGAGACCCGCCGCGGGTATGACAGCTTTTCTGACTTTATTTATCTGCATGGCATATTCCTCGCATTATACTACAGTTAGTATTAATTATAATATAAATTCAAAGATAAATCAAGACCTTTTTGTAACTTCCCTAAAAAAATAAGCCGACTCGGCAAAAGTCGGCTTATTTTGTATAGTTATTCAACCGTAAATTCGGTCTTTGCGAAGAGATATTTATTGGGAGAAAGCTGAATATCTTCCTTGGAGTTGGTATCGAATCCCTTGACCGTGACCTTCTCGGTCACTACGTAAGGATATTTAGGAACGTAGGTTTCGCTCTTGCATTCGCTGTTGAGATCGGCAAACACGTAGACACTGCCTGAGGTATCCGCAGTCAGTCCTTCAATAATTACGTTCGCAGGCATATAGCAGACGTAACCGAAATCATGATTGCCGTTATTGCTTCCGCCAATGACGTGTACGTTGCCGCCGTTCTTCGGCGAGATCGAGGAATTGCGGATGATGATATCGCCCTCCCAAGAGCTTCCGTAGTCGTTTCTCAGCGTGATCATCTTGTTTGTCATAAAGGAGGAATTCTCAATAATGAAGGTTCCGTATCCGATGATGCTCGCTCCCGCATGACCGATAACGGAATTCTTGATAGCGCCGTTTGCAACACCCTTGTGCGCGTCAAAACGCGAAAGAACACAGCCGTCATATACGAAATTCTTGCAGTAGTTCGTTCCCGAAACACCCCAGTATTTGCTGTCGTTTATATCGTTCGCCTGAGTGCAGTTGATAAAGGATACCGAGATCGAGTTACCCATTCCGATGTCGTAGGAGCCCATTGCTGTCGTCGGGCTCTGATATGTCTTATGTCCCGTGAAAACGCTGTTTCTGACAGTCACGTAAGCGCAGTTGTTGATAGAAACAAAGCCGTTGTAGGGTGCGCCCGTCGCGCCCTCGCCGGTTACGTAATGAACAATACCGTCAAGAACGGTATTTGAACGTGTAACGGAAATTCCGCGCGCGTAGTATGTATATTCGGAGGGAGCTTTGTTCGCTATGGTAGTGACAATACCGCCGCTGACGGTCAGAGTCTTCTCGTCGATCGGACGCACAGAAACAGATGAAATATTATCAAAGTTCCACATAATAGGTGCATCGGGGTCGATATTGCCCTTCGCATCGACAACTATGCTGTCAACCATTGTAGCACCGTTGTCGGCATTACCGCCGTAACGGATATAATGTGTTGTGTTAGCATCGTATGCGGTAACTATGCTCTTCTGAGGAAGAGTGATACCGATATTGGTCATACCGCGCTTGAGGAGCGGGAGATTGTTGATACTGTATGCCGAATAGCTTCCGGGGATGCTGAAGATCCAATTGCCGCGCTGATCGGGAGAGACGCCTGAGTCGTCGATGATGATCTCGGCATTGCCCCATTCAACATCGGTCTTAATGGTAACGGTCTTGCCGGTCGAAGCAATATAATACTTTGCACCGTAGTCCGCAAATACTTTATAGCCCTTTTCGTTGGCGTAGTTATGCGCTTCGATCATGGCATCCATACAGCATTCGTTTTCCGACTGCTTGACGTCAAAATCGCTGTAGAAAACGGTTTTTGAAAGATCGCGGGTGTAATCAAGATTGCCCGGAAGGTCAAAAGAATCGGTCGTATATGCGATATTCTCATACCAGAAGCAGACAACAGCCTTCTTCATGTCCTCGGCGTCCTTGGCTCTGATATTCAGATCACCATTCTCAAACTTCGCACTTATCGTGCTTCCGACAGAGGGATCGATGATAAGACGGATATACTTGCTTCCGTTGCCCGCGTTTTTTGCAGCGGATTTAGAATTGAAAAGCTCTATGAGATTCTTCAGAGCTTCTTCCGCTCTTTCGTCTGCTGTAAAGATATAATCGGTCAGCGCACAGCCGTTCAGGGTCAGTTCCGAAAGGAAGAGTCCGTTGCTTGAAATATAGAAAAGATCCTTTGGCATTTTTGTTTTTCCTCCGGCAACGTCAAGGTAGTTTTTTATGAAATAGTCTGCCGCGTCGATAAGAGCCTTATCATTTGCGCCGGCAATAATAATCTTTGCTCCGTAATTTCTGATCACGAATCCGTTAGCACCGATACGGGAAACATCGATTCCGTCGAGCGCCTCCTCGGGGAAGAATTTTGTTTTACCTACGAGGATCTCGGGAACGTCGAGGTTCTTCTCTCCCCAGTCACTGATCTTACTCTCGATATTGAGGCTCTTGCAGAAATTATTGATCGTAACAGCCGCTCTGATATTCAACTGAGAGGTGTTGTCGGGTCTGACGATCGTGTAAAGGAGCTTGCCGTCCGTGATAAGGTCGATCATCTCAACCTCGGCGGGCGGAGCTTCTGTGATCTCGGGCTCGGTAGCTTCGGGATCCGTCGCTTCGGTGGAATCACCGGCCTCACCCGTGCAGGCAGCAACCGAAAAACACATGAGAATCGCTGAAATAAGCGCAAAAAATCTGATATATAAGCTTGAAGTTTTCATATTCCCTCCGCATTATCTTTGATACGTTAATTGTATCACATAAATCGGAAAATGTCAATAAAAAACATGAAACCGAACAGCCAAAGCGGCAGTTCGGTTTCATATATTCAGGATTCAAGCTGTTTCCCGAGGAAGACCGCGGCGGTCTGCACGAGCTTGATCTCGACGCTCTTTTCGTGCTCGGATACTCTCTGCGCGGGCGAATCGTTCGATTCGAGAGACACGACGCATCCGAGGATGTCGCCCTCCGAGATGATCGGCATCGCGCAGGCTATATAATGCGAGCAAGTGTCGTTGATGGGAGCAAACTTCGTCTCGCCCTCGCGGTATAGATAAAGCTGGCGGCTCTCGATTATGACCTCGAGCTCTGGCGAAATATGCTTTTCGGCGTATTCCTTCTTCGGCACACCCGAAGCCGCGATTACGGCATCTCTGTCGCAGATAAGGACGTTGATCTCGCCCGTCTTGTGAAGGGTCTCGGCGTACTGCGAGGCAAATGCGTTGAGCTCTCCGATAGGTGAATATTTCTTGAAGATGACCTCACCCTCGCGATCGGTGTAGATCTCGAGCGGGTGTCCGGCGCGGATGCGCATGGTCCTTCTGATTTCTTTGGGGATGACGACACGTCCGAGGTCGTCGATCCTTCTTACGATTCCTGTGGCTTTCATATATAAAATCTCCTTGATATTCAAAAACGGTGGATGCAAATCATATTGCTCTCATAGTGTTTGCCGTATTTGTGATTTTATACCGAAAAAAGACTGAAAATCGTAATTGGTGTTCGATTGTTATTTCAATTTGATCGTAAGTATCTCAAATCCCTTGATATCGCATACGATCTTGCCGTCGATCAAGGGAAGCTCGCATATTTCGTTCTCAAGCATATCGCAAAGGCACGCCTTTTCGTAGCGAAGTGCGGTGGTAAGTCTTACCTTATCGCGGATATTCTTGTATTCGTAGATACGGATAACCGTGCCCTCGCCATCCTCGGCTTCCTTGACGGTCTCGCAGGCAACGTGATCGCTGTCGATTGAAAGAAGCGAAAACTTTTCGGGGATGATATCCGATTCACCTTCGGTCTTAAGCGCGATCATAGGAACGTTAAGCATATAAGCCTTCTTGACCGTATCGCTCTCACGGAGAGTACCCTCGTGAGGATAAAGCGAGTAGGTGAAGCTATGCTGACCCTGATCTGCCTCGGGGTTCGGGTCGGTTGACGAGCGCAGGAGAGACAGCTGCATTACTCCGTCGTGGATATCATATCCGTACTTGCAGTCGTTCATGAGAGATACGCCATAGCCGCCGTCGGAAAGGTCGGCATACTTATGCGCACAGACCTCGAATCTTGCCTCATCCCAGCTTGTGTTCTTGTGAGTGGGACGCTCAATGCTTCCGAACTGAATGTCGTAAGTCGCCTTGTCGGTAATGATATCGACCGGAAAAACAGCCTTGAGCATCTTGTGTCGCTCGTGCCAATCGACCTCGGTCTCAAAGTCGATCTGCGCCGAGAAATCGTTAAACCATACTGTCTGGATTATAGTTGATTTACCAAAATTACGAACGATACGGATGCCCTTTCTTGCGCCGTCATTAATGACCTCTGCGGAGGAAACATCGGTTAATGTCTTATATTCGGTAGTCGAATACTGACTCCACTCCCAAGCATCGTAATAGGGAGGATAATCGGCGTGGATGCGAAGCTCGTTTGCAACCTCGCCGGACTTTATAAGCTCGCGTTCCTTTTTCTTGTCGTAAACAGACACGATCTGCCATGCGTCGTCAAAAACGACGGTGAGGCGGTCGGTTTCAACCTTATTTCCGTTGACAGAAACGTGATTCTCGATTATAAAACTATCGGTTGCTGTATATCCCTTGGGAGCGATACCCTTGACATATGCAGTCTTGTCGCCGACTTTGACAAATCCTTCACCCTCAAACGCGTGAGGATTGAAAACGACGTATCCGTACTTTTTATCGAGCGACTTCACGATCTTTTCTCGGATTCCGCCTACGATATTGTTTCCGACACCGAGGATCTCGGCATAGTCGATCTTGCTCTGATCGTAAACTTCCTTGATCGACGAACCGGGGATGATATCGTGGAACTGATTGGTAAGGATCATCTCCC
>JAZSMP010000221.1:0-20961 GCA_045535915.1 Eubacteriales bacterium
CGAATTTACCTTCTACGGATTGACTCATTTCCGTCAGACCAAAAAAGAAATCTGCGACATTCTCGGAGTAAACGAATCCGAAAGAAACACGGATATTTGAGCAAAGGCTCAAATATCCGTGTTTTATTATTTCAGATTTTCGCTTCGGCGAAGCCGATTGATCAGTCGTAATACTTAGCAAGAGAGTTCAAGAAGTTCTGAAGCATCTTACTGGAAGTTCTGGATGTTGTTGCGATAGCTGAAGCAACGCCTTCGGTGTTGCCTGCCTTTGCAAGTGCCCAGATATTGCTCTCGAGACCGGTGATCTGAGCGGTCTGGTCAATGTCAAATGTCTTGGAATCGAAGAAAATGTCAAGCATTCTGATATCCTCGGGAGAACGTGCGAGACGGTAGTCTGCGAGCTGATAGTAGAACGCGTCACGGAGGCTTACGTTGGACTCGTTCAGAGTGAATCTGGAGAAGTAAGCGGTAGCCTCGGTCATGATCATTGCGTTTTCAACGTCCTTGAGGTTGGAGGGGAAGGAGAGAGGATAATGGTTTCCGCCCGATACGTAGCAGTAGTATTCGGTCGAGCCGCCCTTGTTCGGTACGGGAAGGATACCGTAGTCATCAGCCATATCAATGTAAGCGTTACAAGAGGAAAGAGCATTCGATCTGAAGAGAACGTTGCCGGCCTTGAAGGTGTTGCCGGCGTTGCCCCAAACGTCATTGCCGCCGAACCATGTACCGTTGTTAACGATCATAATGTCGGGGTTCTTAACAAGTTCCATAGTGTACTGGAGAGTGGTGGCTACACTCTCGGAACCAATATTTACGATGAATTCGCCGCCTTGGTTGGTAACGGTCTTTTCGCCCATTCCGAGGAAGAAATAGTAGGGAGCGGAAACTTCGCTGAGCATACCCCATGTGCCGGTTTCGCTTGTGGGATCGCTGGTGAGACCGTCGATCATCTTGAGCATGAGCTCGAGGGTCCATTCGCCGTTGTCAACGAGATCGTAGAGAGTACCGTAAGTGGTGGTGTAATTGTAGTCGGTGTAAAGATTTTTGTTGAATACAACGCAGATGGAACGGAGATCATCGAGCATACTGACGTCGCCTTCAAGAGTAAAGAGGTGTTTGCCGATGAGGTATTCCTTCTGAATACGCTGATCCCACCAGGGCTTGTCGAGTTCAAGACCTTCAAGTGTGTTGATGTCGAGGACGAGACCGCTCTTTGCAGCTACCATTGTGTTGGTTCCGGAAAGGTAGACAGCCTCGCAGAGGTCGGTTCCGGTTCCGACGTGGTTTGAAAGGGTAGTGTGTGCATTCGAATCAAGGATGAACTCGATTTCGCAGTTGTACTTTTCCTCAAGGAAAGCTTCACGTCTGTAGAGAGCGTCGTTAAGGAAGGTTCCGTCTTCGCCGTTGGGGGAGAAGAATACAGGGTACCACATATCGTTCATGGCAACAAGATTGCGGTATACGTAACCGCCGAGATCCTTGAGCTCGGGCGCGGCATATCCGGTGGTTTCATCTTCGACAGCACCGGGTGCGGTTGTGGTTGCGGAATTTCCGCCGGGGGACTGAGTCTGCTGTTCGTTTCCGCTTGCTTCGGGGTCGTTTGTAGTAGCACAGGAAACGACCATAGGAAGAAGCATGAAGAGAGCGCAGATGAGTGCGATGATACGTTTAGTCATTGCAAATCTCCTTTTTAAATAATTATTTTAATTAAAAATAAACGTACAAGTGAAGTTGTAGGATTTACCGGGCTCAAGTCTGATAAATTCTTTGCGCTCAGATATCTCGTCCGCGGGAGTGCCTTCGGGAGCATCCGATGCGGGAAGCGACTGCCAGGGCTCTATGCAGAGGAACGGAGCGTCCGAATTCATCGGCTGCCAGAAGCCTACATATTTTGCGTCTGGAAAGGAAACTTTTACACTTCTTTCGGAATCGGGGGATTCGAGTGTTACCTCGCGGACTCCCGAAAGGATGATGGCGTCGTTGTCAAAGAGCGAGTTGTCGAGATCGATATACTTTCCGTCGCGGAGCTCGTAAGGCTCGGACTCGTCCGCCATTAAAAATTTCGGAGAGAGAAGCTGACGTCTCGGTTCCTCGAAGCAGTCAACCGAAAGACGCGCCGAACCTTCGGGAAGCATGAATCCCGGGTGGAGCCCCATGCCGAAGAAAATTTCGCAGTTATCGGTGTTTGTTACCGTAATGGTTTCAATAAGTGCATTTTTGGCAAGCTTGAAGCGGCGGCGGAGCGAGAAGGAGAAGGGATAGGATTTTTTTGTTTCCTCATTATCCGTCAGGCTGAATTCGGCAAAGTCGCGCATAGCAACCGTGTTCATCTGCTGAGCTCTCGCAAAGCCGTGGTTGCCCATCGGATAGGTTTTGCCGCCGTGTGACCATTCACCGGTGCGGAGTCTGCCGACAGCAGGAAAAAGCAGAGGTGCGCTCGACTTCCAGTATGCGGGATCGCGGTGCCAGAGATACTCGTGGCCGTCCTTTTTTATCGATATCGGCTCACCGCCGATATCCGAAAGAGTGACGCTGAGTATATTATTATTTATAGTATATGTTTTCATATAAATTACCTCCGAAGTAATTTTATCATAAACTTGTGAATAAATCAATACTTTGGGGAGAAAATAAAGCGTGAATTATAAAAAAACGGAGCAAAATATGGAAAATAACAGAAAGATCATTGATACTTCGGGTGCCGTGATCATATCGGGCGCGAGTGCTGTGGGCGGTAAGGAGTTCGAAGGACCGCTCGGAGCCTGCTTTGATTTTCACGATCCAACCGATTCTTTCGGTCAGAAGACATTTGAGAGAAGCGAAGCAGAGATGCAAAGGCTGGTGCTTGCTTCTGCGATAAGCCGTATAGGTGCGAAGGCAGGCGATATCGACGCACTTTTTGCGGGCGATCTCTTGAACCAATGCGTCTCGTCAGCTTACGGACTTCTTGAATACGATATCCCCTATTTCGGACTTTACGGTGCCTGCTCAACTGCCGCCGAGGGCTTGATGCTCGCATCGGTTTTTGCCTCGAAAGGAATCGCACGCATGGCGGCAGCTGTAACTTCGTCGCATAATTCTTCGGCGGAAAGGCAGTACCGAAATCCCCTTGAATACGGCGGACAGCGCACTCCCACGGCGCAATGGACGGTAACGGGTGCGGGAGCTTTTGTGGTCTCGAATGCGGAAAATGTACACCGTGAGGATGTATTTGCAGAAGTCGCCGAGGCTTTTCCCGGAATCGTGGTTGAGAAGGGAATTACTGATGCCGCGAATATGGGAGCGGCGATGGCTCCTGCGGCGGCAGACACACTTCTGAATTACTTTGAGGCGAGCGGAACTTCGCCGTCGGATTACGACATGATCGTCAGCGGAGATCTCGGACGCGAGGGCGTTTCGATCCTCGGCGAGTTCCTCTCGGCATCGGGTGTTGACGCATCCGAGAAGCTATACGACTGCGGAATGATGATATATGACGCCGAAGCACAGGACGTTCACGCGGGCGGATCGGGATGCGGATGTTCCGCGGTCGTTCTTGCCTCGCATCTCCTGCCGAAGCTGAAAAGCGGCGAGCTTTCCGAGATCCTTTTCTACGGTACGGGGGCGATGATGAGTCCTTCGAGTCTCAAGCAAGGACTCGCGATCCCGGCAGTCGCACATCTGCTGCGGCTTAAATCCCCTGCCGCAAAATATAAATGAGGTGACGAAATGACAGAAGTTTTACCATATGTACGCGCTTTTCTTGTAGGCGGCGGATTATGCGCACTGGCGCAGATACTGATAGACAGAACCAAGCTTACCCCCGCGCGTATCCTTGTCGGATACGTTGTCGGCGGTGTGATACTCGGGGCGCTCGGAATATACAAGTTTATTTCGGATTTCGGCGGTGCGGGCGCGGCGGTTCCGCTGACGGGATTCGGAAATCTGATTTCCGAGGGAGTTCGCAAAGCCGTTGATGAGCGCGGTCTTCTCGGTGCTCTTACGGGAAGCCTGACTGCAGCCGCAGGAGGCACGGCAGCGGCTCTCGTCTTCGGACTTATTGCCGCAATTTGTGTAAGAAGCAAACCCAAGCGTTAACAAGATGTAAAAGTTTTTCCGAGGTCGGCAAACACCTTGCAAATATCGATAGATTATGATATAATTTTTATGTTATGCTTATAATTCGACACGCAAGGCGTTTGCCGAAAGGATATTAAATGAATTTCAGAAAATATAAAATACTCGCGGGAGCGGTCGTGCTCTTGCTTATCACACTTCTGTTTGTTATCGGAGTACATGCCGACAACGATCTCCCCTGGGTTCCGATTCCTACCGATCAGAAACCCTCCTCCATTAAGATCTCGACCGATCCTATCAAAACTGTCTACCTCGTCGGAGAAGACCTTGACGTTTCGGGTGCGAGACTTGAGCTTACTTACGAGAGCGGTCAGAGATTGCCCGACGTTATAAAGACCGAATGGTGCACGGGTTTTGATTCCAAAAAGGTCGGTACCAAGACCGTTACGGTTACCTATCCCGAAACCTCCTGCACGGCAACCTTTACGGTTGAGGTAGTCACCGAGGATTCGCTCAAGATAGTTAAACCCTCAAAGCTCGTTTATTTTGTCGGAGACATCGAGGACAGACAGGGACTTGCCGTATCGGTTGTGTACAGTAACGGCAAAACCGCTCTGCTTGAATCGGGTTATACCGTTACGGGCTTCAGCTCCAACACCATCGGTGAAAAAACGGTTACGGTCAAATATAAAGATCTTACCGCAAGTTATAAGATCAATGTTGTTGAGCCCGCGCTTCTTATGATTAACATCGACAAGAAACCCAACAAGCTTTCCTACTACAAAGGCGAGGTGCTTGATATTTCGGGCATCAAGGTTTCGGCGGTTTACGAAAACGGAGTTGTCACCGATGTCAGCTCAAAGGTTCTTGCCGAAGGAGATATTAAGTCTGCAGGTAAAAAGAAGATCACCGTTATCTATGCCGAAAGAGACTTTATCAAGACCGCGGAGTTCGAGGTTACCGTTACAGACGTTCAGATAAAGAACATCGTGATTTCTTCCTATCCGAAAAAGACAGTTTATGCGGAGCATGAGATTTTCGATCCGACCGGTATTGCCATCAAGGTTACTTACAACAACGGTCAATCCGAGACTGTGACCGGAAACGACATCCAGTACACGGGCTTTGATACCGATACGATCGGAAAGAAGACAGTAACGCTACATTACGGCGGTTATCAGCTCAATTTTGAAGTTGAGGTGGTTGTAGCCTCCTCGCATGTACATAAAGAAACCGAATTTACCCGTACAAAGGCTCCCACGTGTACCGAACCCGGCGAAGAAACAACGACTTGCACAGTCTGTTTTGAGACCGTGTCAAGACGTCCTGTTCCCGCGACCGGACATGGTGCCGAGAGTATGCCCGTACAGACAAAGGCGCCCACCTGTACCGAAGCGGGTACGACTTCAACCTACTGTATGGTCTGCGGCGGTGTGGTCACCGTCGGCGACATCTTCCCGCTCGGACACACCGAAGGGGATATGACTATCATACTGTCTCCCACTTGTACCGAAAGCGGTACTTCAAAGAGCTTATGTACCGTCTGTTCGGCTGAGGTTACCGTTCTTACCATTGATCCCCTCGGACACAGCTTTGGCTTGTGGCAGATGACTCTCGAGCCCACGGGCGAGCAGGAGGGCAGAGAAGAAAGAGCCTGCACCGTTTGCTCTTTCGGTGAGGTACGTGCGGTTTCCAAACTCGAAAAGATCCTTTCGAGCGGTGAATTTTCGGCACAGCTTAATTCTTCCGCATCCTATTTCCCCTATTCTTCGCAGTTCGGAGCAGAAAAGGTCACGGATACACTTACCGCGGAAGAACTCGTATTGCTCATTCCCGAATCCGAGAGAGAAAAGTACCGTATCATTGACGTATTTGATTTCGGATTTACCAACGTTCTTGGCGAGAGATTCCTTCCCAAGGGCGATATCACTTATACCGTTAATTACGATCTGCCGTACGGTGAATATCAGTCCTTCCTGATATTTGATACCGACTACGGAATATACACTCCCGCAACGTCTGCCGACGCCTTCAGCTTTACCGTTGAGCGTATCGGAAGATTCATTCTTGTCGGCGAGTTGCTTCCCGAGCCCACTGATCCCGAGACCCAAGATCCCTCGGGTACTTCGGATGATACATCCTCCACTCAAGGCGGCACGTCGGATATCAACGTCTCGGTGCCTCCCGTGAAGGGAACTTCGGCTGTCATAATGGCGCTTATAATAATCGCGGTCATTCTTCTTGTAATAATAGCCGCACTCGTTTACACCTATGCTTTCAAACAAGATTACTGATCAACATAAAAACCGAGCAGACCCGCGAGGGTCTGCTCGGTTTTTTATGCTGTTTAATATCAGTTTGCGGTCTTGGGAAGCGAGATAACTGTGTTGACGTCACCCATGTAAGGCAGGGGAACGATATACTGGCTTCCTACCCAACCTGCTACGTAAAGCTCCTGGAAGTTTTTGTTGGTAGCATCCCAGAGAACTTTGTTATAGGATTTTTCCTTGTAGTTCGGGAATGCGTTTGCACCCTGGGGCCAGAGAACGATCTCGGGAGCCATGTACTTATATGCGGTTGCCATAGCGGAGTCGTTACCCCAAGTGGTGTAACCGTGGTGAGCGACCTGAACGATCTGGGATCTCATATCGGTGCCGTACATCTTGTTACAGATAGCCATAGCGGGACCGGTACAGTCGCCCATTACCATGGTGGTGGAGGAGTTACCCTGCGCGTCGGTAGTGATGGCGCGAACGAGGATGGTGGAGGTATTAAGAGCGTTAACAACGGTGGGACCGTAGCTTTCAACGGTGTAGAGGATTTCAAATACGGTATCTGCAAAATGGAACTGCTGACCAACGTGGCAAACTACGAAGTCTGCTCCGAGAGCTGCAGCCGCGTTTCTGGTACCGTCGTCGCCACTGCCTTCAGTGCTTGACCAGTTGCCGCTGTAGGAGGAATTTATGGATCTTTCGCGCTCAGCATCGGTCATAAAGTTAGCTATGACACGTTCAACAGTAAATTTCTTGAAGATCGAGTTCTGACCGTTGAGAGTGCCGTTGTGGTCGCCGTGAGAGTGGGAAATAAACCAAGCGGCGATCTTGATATCCTTGCCGGTTGCGTATTCCTTAGCCTGCTCGGTGATGATGTTTGCGAGAACGTTTGCGTTTTCAGCTCTGTTGAAGGAACCGTCAACGATAACGAAACGTCCGTCCGCAAGTCTGAAGAGGAGAGAGAGACCGTTTCCGACATATCCGTCTGCATTCTTGTACTCACAACCGATCATAGTTACCTGAGAGGTAGTAACTGCGGTATACTTGTTGTCTTCAGCACGTACGGGAAGAGTTTCTTCTCCGTAGGGCTCCATGATGATACGGCACTCTTCATAGGGCTTGTAGAAGCCTACGTTGAGGGTGTAGTCCTTGTTGTAGAGAGTGGTAAAGAGGTTACCGCTCATATCGTTGCTTGTGTACTTGGTGTAGCCCTCGCCTTCAAGCTTGGTGATATATGCATTGTATTCCTCAACGGTAACGTCCTGGACGATGATCTCATCAACAAAGAGGTTGGTCTGATAGGTTGCGTAGAAGGTAGCGCCGTCAACGACGGGAAGTATCGAAAGATCTTTGGATCCGGAATATGTACCGCTTACGTTGAGAGCTTCAACCGGAACGGTGAGGTTTACTTCAGCAGCGTTTTTGTCAAAGTATTCGCCGAGGATCTTGGTGAACTGATTTGTAGCGTGGATCATAGCATCTTCGGTAAATCCGAAGACTACGATCTTGTTGCCTACGGCTTTGACTGCGAAATCGCCGTACTTGAGATCTTTGGTTGCCTCAGCTACCTGAGGATGTCTGGTGGGACCTACGAGAATCTCGACTTTTGTATCGTCATAAGACTCGGTTGCTTTTTTGAAGTCGTCAGCCATGCTGAACCTGACGCCGGTGATATCCTCGATCTTGTTACGGATCTTTACTGCTGCGGCAACAGCGGGATCATCGGAGGTCATATTTTCGGGACGTATGATCTGTACTGCAGCTTTGCCGCTTACAATGAGGTCAAACGCCGTGCGCTCTGCGGAGGCAGGAGGCTCGGTTTCGTCACTTATAGGTTCTGTTGTGTTGTTCGCATTCTGCTCGGGGTCTGTGGTCTCTGCCGGTTCTCCGTCGCAAGCAACAAAGAGTCCGAGAATCATAATAAGGGAGAGCAGGAGAGCGATGAGACGAATGTTAAGTTTCATCAGAAGTTCTTCCTTTCTTTTGGTGAGAGTGCGGTTAAAATACCGATTATTATTATTATATCATTTTTTTATATCAAATTCAACACCTTTATGAAAATTTTCACAAATACTTCATACATCTTTATTCGCTTCCGAGAGCGCTTTTAAGCTTTTCGAGCGCAGCTTTTTCAAGACGGCTTACGTAGGAGCGCGAGATCCCGAGCCGCGCGGCGGTTTCCTTTTGAGTATGCGGTCTGGATGCGCCTATTCCGTAACGGAGAAAGAGTATCTGTTTTTCGCGCGGAGTGAGGATGGTGTTGGCAAATGAAAGTGCTTTTTCTGCAAGGAGGCGGCGGTCAAGTTCCTCTGCCATATTCTCGTCGCTTGAAATGATATCCTCGTAGGTAAGAGGATTTCCGTCGCGGTCGGTATCGATGGCTTCATTGAGCGAAACCTCGTTCATGAGCTTCCGCTGTGCGCGGAAATGCATCAGAATTTCATTCTGAATACATTTTGCGGCGTATGTGGCAAAGCGTGCGCCGTGTATCGGGTCGAAGGAATCAACTGCTTTTACAAGACCTATCGTGCCGAGTGACACAAGGTCTTCCTGATTTTTTGCGGCGGAATAATATTTTCTTACTATGTGCGAAACGAGACGGAGATTGTGGATTATGAGCTTTTCCCGCGCTGCGGCGTTGCCCTCGCGAGCCTTGAGAAAGGCTTCGTGTTCTTCCTTTTTTTCGAGCGGAGGAGGAAAATTGTTCGGTGTCGATATGCCGAGCATGACGTGCAAAAAACGCGAAAGGACAGAAAGAAAACTTAACATTTTGTACCTCTTATGACTGGGATAGTCAATCATATTCGCTTTTTCGCTCATATTTGCATGTCCGCTGTGGAAAACTCATCCAAAATTATTTGCGCCATGTAAACATATATGTAAATTTTGGCTACGGCTATTGACAAAATATGATAAAAGATGATAAAATAACTATGTGATTTTTCTTTTTCGCTTATATTACTCGGAGGAACAAAAAGTGCCTGCAAGATACATAAAACGAATATGCCGTCTTATCTCGCTGATGCTCTGCATCTGCCTGCTCACGGCAATGGTCCCGATCTCGACAAATGCCGCCGTAGAGATTCCCACGGGCGCGGATCTCATCGACAGAATAGAATATACTTATGCCTGGGCAAAACGCTACACGGGTTATTCGACTTTTAAAAATTACTGCGCGCATTACGTAAATACCCAACTGCTGCTTCTCGGTATCAACACAAGATACGTCGGCGGCAACGGTAACGATGAATACGACAACTATAAAGACCTTTCCTACACGGGAGGCGGAAGAAGGATCCATAACTATCCCGCCACCAACGCAACCTTCAAGGAGACTCTTGAACAGATTGCATCCCAGGGCGACGTTGTTACCGACGTTCTTGTCGGATTTCAGTGGACGAGCACCACTGCAGGAAAAAAATACGGTCACTCCTTCCTCATACACGGAATTATTGACGGATACGTCTATTTCTCGGACAGCTTCAACCTTACCCTCGGCGGTAAATATTATGCAGAAGGTTCCGCTATCAAGTGTACGATAGATCAGCTCGTTTCCTATTACGGCAGAACGAGTGCATACACACTCGAAGGACTCATTTGGTTTGAAGATGAGGCTCTGACAGAAGCCATGGGCGGAAGCACGGGCGGTTCTTCCGGTTCAAACAGCTCTGCCTGCGGAATTTACGAGATCACGTATGGCTCGGGTATGCGCCTCAGAAGCGGTCCTGGTACGGGTTACACGACTCTTGACGTAATGCCCGTGGGCACGCAGATCTATGTTACGGAAGTCAACGGCGAATGGGGTTATACCAAATATAACGGCAGAAATGGTTGGGTCTGTCTGCCGTCATATACAAAGAAGATTGCCGATCTGCCGGTCGTTGTGCTTGAAAAATACCAAGGCAACAGCCTGATATCAAGCGAAGAAAAGCAAAATCTTTCGACGGCGCTTGCCGAGGCAACCGACACGGTAAGGTATACTTATACCGTTGTTGCTCACGGCGAGGTAAAACTGACTTCGGATATCGAGCTCGGCGCGGGCATCACGCTTTCGCTCGGCAGCAATGCTCTTGATCCGGGAAAATACTCCGTGATTCTGAGCGGAGGCGTTGTAAGGGCTTCAAAGCGCGTTGATGCGCTGAAAAGCAGCGGACTCATAAGAGAAACTGTGAGCGGGGGAGAGTATATCTATACCTCGCGTACGGTTGAGATGTATTTCACTTCCGCAAGTCTCGCTCTCGGCGATAACGTTGCGCTCCGTTTTAATGCATGGATCGAGGATATTTCGGACATGAAGGACGCAAAAGTCGTCATGATCGCAACCGATGCCGCGGGAAACGTAAGTGAATACGCCCCCGATTCTGCAAAGGACGGCAATTACGCATTCACGACAGACGAAATACCGGCACGTAAATGGGGTGACAGGCTTACGGTTTGTATCTGCATCAGATCGAGCTCTCTCGGTGCGGTCGGCGAAGTCAGAAGCGCGTCAATCTCCTACTCGCCGGCAGATTATGTAAGAGCAAGTTACGGAAGTGGAGAGGTCTTTGATAACCTGCTTTCCTCCATGCTGAATTACGGCACCGAGGCGCAGGAGTATTTCAAGTACAATTCGGCTACCCCCGTAAACTCTGTTCTTCCCGAGGATAAGCGCGGACTTTCTTCGGATGATACCGTTCTCGTCAAAGCGAATGCCGCTCCGATCGTTGACTGCAATTCGACTATTCACGTAACGTCTGCCCAGCTCGTTCTCCTTGATAACGTCGCGCTCCGTCTGCATACAGTGGGCGATATCGGAAGCTCGGACCTTTCTCTCCTTGTATGGACCGACGCCGACTACCGCGCTCTTAAAGCGAAGGCAGATAAAGAAGGAAAGGATATTTCCGCTTACCTTGTTAAAGGCAATGAAACCTATGCTCTTGCCGACGAGGAAGGATCTTTCACGCTTGATGATATTTCCGCAAAGCAGTTTGCAGACACATATTATTTCAGACTTTACCAGAAGGACGGCAATAAAGTTCTCTATGACTACGTGTTCTCTTACAGCATAACAGAATACTGCTCATACAAGCTCTTCGACGGCGTAGAGGAGGACATAGATCCCCTCTGCCGTGCCATAGCACTCTACTCCGCAGCAGCGAGGGAGTATTTTGGATATAGAGTAAACGGACGAGAGTAAGGGCAAAGGGAGTGCAGAGTGCAGAGTGCAGAGTGCAGAGTGCAGAGTTAAGGAAAATTTCCTCGCGTTGCTCGGAAATTAAATATACAATAATTTTGTTTTGCTTTGATATACCATCGTTTTGCAATAAACGATAGCTTAGTAAACAAAAAGATACTCGGAAATTTTTGAAGTTTCATTAATTACCGAGTATCTTTATTTATTATTTATAATTTACAGTTTTACAAAGTTTTATCAAAGCCAAATTAAATTATCACACAAATATTTTTCGAGCATAGCGAGAAAAATTTCATTAACTCTGCACTCTGCATTCTGCATTCTGCACTTAATTTACGCTCCGAAGTTATCCTTACCGAAGATCTTCGCAAATGCCTTGGGAATATCGGTGTTGTCGATAACGCTCTTGTTGAGGAGCTCTGCGGCGCCGTCGCCGAGTGCGAATACGGGAACATTCTTGTTGGTGTGGTTATCGGAATTGTAAACGTAATCGCCGTTTGCCTTTTTGGAGAGGTTTCCGCAGTCGTGGTCAGCGGTGATAACGAGCATAACGTCGCCGCGTACCATGGTGTAAGCGATGCAGTATGCGATAACCTGGTCATAGTTCTTAACGCTTGCGGTGGTCTTTGTAAGGTCGTTGTTGTGAGAATTCTTATCTATGTAAGCCTCTTCGATCATCATGAAGAAGGGGCTGTTATCTGCCGCGATTATCGAAAGAGCCTCTTTGGTATAGGGGACAAGGCTTACCTTGTTATTCTGACCTGCGCCGTAGGTGTAATCGACCTTGCCTTCTTTAACGAGCTTGTCATGCTGCTTCTGAAGTGTAGCGCTGTCGTCACGGTCGGTGTGGTGGTAAAGATATCCGCCGGGGGTAGCGCCCGTGATCTTATCTGTGGTAACAACAGCGGTCTTTGCTCCCGATTCGTGAGCAAGCTCACGGATGTTCTGTTTTTCCTTCTTTTTTTCGTCAACGCCTAAGTAGCCGTTAATGGTCTTGTATCCGCTCGAGAGAGCTGTTGCGGATGCCGCGGAGTCGGTATAAGCCTTTCCGCTGTGAAGAACAGAGTAGGAAGCGGTGGTGCATTCAGCCTTGTTGGGAAGTCTGTCAGCAACGAATTCGGGGATAACGCCGGTGTCGACGGCAGCCGCAAAGTGTACTGCACTCATACCGTCACCGATCATCATAATTCCTGAGGTTGCCTTCTTGAAGGTGTACTCAGCGGCTACGGGAGCAGTGGGAAGATTGGTTACGTTTACTTCCTTTGCGCCGGTTGCAAAGTAGTTGTTGATAAGTGCGCCGGCTGCTGCGCCTACCATCTGGTAATCGCCCTGAAGAACTACCTTTTCGCCCGAGATCGAGAGAGAATAGCGGTCAGCGGGAAGCTCGATACCGATGTTTGAAGCTGCACGGTTGGTGTCGCCTACGAGAAGCTCGTACTTGTTTTCAGCCTTGGTGTCGTCAATAACCTCGAGTCTTACTCCTGCATTATCGTAAAGATAATCCGAGATAACTTCTGCGGTGTAGTATGTAACGAGATCGCAGTTCTTGGGGTAAACGATCTTGTACTCGGTGAGTGCAACGCCGTTGATGGAGATGGAGCCAATGGGATACTCGAATTCAACTACGTCGAAGAGATGCTCGGTGAGAGTGATCTTCTTAGCTGCTGCATCGATGTAGTTCTCGATGAAGTAGTCGACCGCATCCATAACACCTGCGTCGGTGCCTGCGGTAATGATGATACGCTCGTTCTCGAACACGATAGCAAAATCCTTTGCCTTGATTATCGAGAGTGCATTCTGAGTCTCAACTCTGTTGGTCTTACCTACAAGGATCTCCTTTGCGGTAGCGGGAAGCTCTTCGCTTGCCTTGTGCCAGTCGTCGTTAAGGGAAAGATCAACGCCCAATACGTTCTTGAGCTCGTCGCGGAGTTTCTTTGCGGCTTCAATGGTAACAGTAATGCTTTCTCCCTTTACGCTCTCGGGTCTGCGGAGAGTGTACTCGGCGAGCATTTCCGCTGTGATTTCGACGGGTACTGCTACATCTTCGGTGTTTTCTGCGCCGGGTTCGGATCCGTTATCGCTTCCGGCGGGCGCTTCCGTGACTTCTCCGTCACCTGTGCAGGCAACAAGAGAGAAGAGCATGAGGAAAGCGAGTAAAAATGCTGTAAATCTTTTAAGCATGGGTGTTCCTCCAAAGTGTATTTTTAAAAGATAAGATAATTATACAACAATCTCGGAGTCCAGATGTGAACAAAAAGTAAAGTTTGGCCTTTTGTGCCAAAAAATATTCTGTATATGAGAAAACACAGTACTTGAAATGGATAATTTTTACACACCGTCCAACTTCGACCTTTTTTTTATTTTCCTTATGATATCATTTAGCCGAAAGGAAGTGGAAAGATGAAAAGCAGAAGAATCCCCCGCGATAAAAAAGGATTACTCGTAAGAGTTTGGGAAGATGCCGCGGGAGCAGCGGAGCGTGTGGGTAAATTTGTTCACAGATATAAAAGAGAATACAGCGCGAAGACATTTTGCAAAAATCTGGCTGTGGGAGGCGCGGGATTTTTGCTTGCCGGTGCCGAAATATATTTTTCGGCAAGTCCTTTTGGGATAGCCTGGCTCTGTGCCGCGCCGCGCGGAATCCCATATATTCTGACGGGCGTGCTTCTTTCCGCGCTTACGCGCGGCGAGGAAACTCTCGTTTTTTCTTTGAGTGCGCTTTTTGCCGTCGGTATGCGGATCCTTGCAAGGTGCACCATAGAGCCTCCGCGCGGAGAAAAGTTATCCGAGTCGATGTTCAGAGAAAGCTGTTACCTCAGAATGGCAACGGCGGCGGTCTCGGCTTTTGCAATAGGATTTTACCGTGCATTTGTAGGCGGATTTTATCTTTATGACCTTGGCGGATGTATCACGGCGACTGTGGTAGCTCCCGTGGCGACAGCGCTTTTTATGCCTCTTTTTGAGGAAAACAGCGATCAGCTGCCCGAGAAGGATTCCTCCGCGGACAGGCTTCTCGGCGAGGCGGCGTATTTTGCTCTGCTTTTTTCGCTGACCGTCGCGGCGCTTCGGTTTGAGTTTACCGGACTTTCGCCGGTTCATATCGTCATAACCGCGGCGATACTTTACACAGTCCGAACACGCGGTGCGGCGCGAGGTATTGCAGTGGGCGCACTTTGCGGTGCCGTTGCGGGATTTGATTATGCGCTGATATACGCGGCAGGTGCGGCGGGTGCGGCACTCTTTATGGAGCTATCCCTGCTTGCCGCAGGTGCGGCTATACCCGTTTGCGGAGCTTTGCGTTCCCTTTTGTTTTCTGATGCGGAAGGATTTATCACACTCTTTCCCTCGCAGATCGCGGGACTTGCAGTATTCTGCCTGATCTCGCTTTTCGGAGAAAGGCTTGCGTTTTCCGCGGAAAATGCCGCAGAGGCGGAGTATGCATCCTCAAAACCCGTTTCGGGCAGAGAGCGGATGAAGGAGCTTTCGGATGCCTTCGCAAGTCTTGCCGATAGCTTTTCCGAACTTGCCAGAACGCGCCGACGCCCGACCGAGGGCGAACTTCGCACGGCTTGCGACAGCGTTTGCGACCGCGTCTGCCTCAAATGCCCTAACCGCAATCTGTGTTGGAATCTCGAATACGCGTCAACGCTGGATATTATATCTAAAATGTGCTCTGCTGTGACCGTCAAGGGATACGTTGAAATTGCGGACATTCCAGAATACATGGTTCGCCGCTGTCCTTCGCTCGACTCAATAACCGACGGTGTCAATTCCGCCGCAACCGAGCTGATCCGCGAATGTCTTGAGGACGGCAGGCTTGCCGGTTTTTCAGCAGATTACCGCGCCGTATCTGCAGCTCTTGCAGAGGCGGTCGCCGAGGAGAAAAAGGAAAATTGCGAGGATGCCGAACGAACCGAGAGGGTTCGCGCCGTGCTTCGGAACGCTGGGATAAGATTTTCCGGGCTGAGCGTTACGGGGAAACGCAGGGTGGTCGTACGCGCCGAAAACGTCAATCTCTCACGTTCCTCTCTTAAGGCGGCGGAATTGCGGAAAAAGCTTGAAGACGTTCTCGGCTGTATGCTCGGACCGCCGATGCTCTATCCCGAAAACGGCGGGACGTGCCTTGAATTTGTGACGCGGAGGCGTTTTTCTGTCAGCTTCGGGGCGGCGCGTTCTTCTGCGGAAGATGGAGATCCGTGCGGCGACAGCATATGCCGTATCGACAGCGGGGATGATTATTTTTACGCCGTGATATGCGACGGCATGGGCCAGGGCAGACGCGCGGCGTTTGCTTCGGGTGTTTCGGTAGGGTTCCTTCGCCAGATGCTTGAGGCGAAAATGAGCGTCGAGACCTCGCTTTCAGTCCTCAACGCATGGCTCCGCGCCGATCGCGAGGAATGTTCTGTAAGCATAGATATTCTTAAGATCGATCTTCTGAACGGCAAAGCCGCGATATACAAAAGCGGTGCGGCGGCAAGCTATCTTCGCCGCGGAAAGGAGATCTTTCCGATCGAATCCGAGGGCTTTCCAGTCGGCATACTCAAACAGACGGCGGCGAAGCGGACCGATCTCGATCTGCGCGCGGGAGACGTCATCATGATGGGCTCGGACGGCATTGATCCCGATTGCAACATCGTGCGCGGACGCGAGGTCTGGCTTCTCGATCTGCTCGGAGGCGTTGATCCTTCCCGATCCGAATCCGCATCCGACGCCGCCCGCCGTACCGTCCGAGCCGCGAGACAGGCGGGAAGCTCGGACGATATTTGCGCCGTTTACGTTGCCGTATCGGAGGAGCCATTCAGTAAGGAATAAATTTCCACCGATTTGTTGACTTTTTGCCTTTGCGGTGCTATAATATGTATGAAAAACAACCTCAAAGGAGCGGAAAATGATCATTTCAACAGATAACAGCGTAATGCGTTATGCATTCGGCGACAAAGAATCTATCAGAATGTGCAAGGAGGCGGGATTTGACGGAATCGACTACTCGCTCTTCAAGATGCAACCGAACAACGACATTCTTCACCTTCCCGATGAGGAGCGTAAGGCTTTGGCTTACGATCTTCGCAACTATGCCGAAAAGATCGGCATCTCTTTCCCCCAGGCTCATTCGGACTTCGAGACTCGCTACGGCGAGATCGGCAATTCGGTTCATTACGATAACCTGCTCAGAAGCCTTGAGTTTGCTTCCTGGATGGGCATTCCCCAGATCGTTGTGCATACCGTAAAGTACGGTATTCCCGAAGATGACGATTTCGACGTTTATGAGTACAACCGCCCCTTCTTCTCCGATCTCATCCCGATCGCAGAGAAGCTTAACCTGAAGATCGGTATGGAAAACCTTTTCCGTAAGAAGCCGAACGGCGACTATAACTACGTTGGCGTGCTCGGAACGGCAGAGGAGATGAACGCTTACCGCGATTCCTTTAACAGCGACGTATTCGTGACCTGCTGTGACGTCGGACACGCGTCTGTAATCGGTGTTGATCCCGCAGAATTTATCCGCGGCATGTCGAAGGATAAGCTGACCATGCTCCATATTCAGGATACCGATAATTTGGCAGACAAGCATTGGCTCCCCTATATGGGCAAGCATAATTGGGATTCGATCACATCCGCACTTGCCGAGATCGGATACGAGGGCAACATGAACCTTGAGGTCCTTCATTTCTATGACCGCTTCAAGGATCACGACCTCATGCAGTCCGCACTTTGCCATGCCGCAAAGGTAGCGCGTTATCTCGCAGACGAAGTCGAGGCAAAGAAACTTGCACTTGCAAAATAAATATTTCCCGTCCCGCACAGAAAAAAGTGCGGGGCGTTTTTTGATCATCGGCATTATGAACAAAAAATGCACATGGGTTTTATGCAATATGCAGAAAATTTGTACAATCGCGCTTTTCTTATTGACAAATGTATATTAACTAATTATAATTAACTTGAGAAAATATACCCAAGATCGGTTTTAAACAATTTTTTTGAAAAAGCTGAAGAAAATCGCGAAAAAATCCGGTATATATATTATATATAAAGGAGAAGTGTCATGAAAAATACAATCAAACTTGTTTGTGTTCTTACAGCAATTTTGTTTGTTCTGTCTTCGTGTCAAGCGGTATATGACGTACCTCTCGTGCCGCCAGAAACTACGACAAATCCCGAAATAGACCTAAATGATGAGTATTATACTACCGGAATGCCGTATTTGGCGGGAGACGTAATGTCCGGTCTGCTTTATGAAGGATGTCTGATTTATATAGAAAAATGTATTACTACCGGTGTTGTGGGAGAAAAAACAAGCCCCGAAGGTGTGAAAACACCAACATACGGAGATGTGGAAATTTCCAGAATAGTCAAGTACAACCCTGTTACCGGAATTGTTTCAAGCCCCTGCCTTGATCCTTCCTGCAATCATTCCCTTGAATCCGGATGTCCTATGCTTCTGGGAGACAGAGGCCGCGAAAATGAAAGATATGCATTTCAAGGTATCTTTGGAGACTGGCTTGTATTTATGAATAATATAAGGGATGATGAATACTCGTCGATTAAGGATGAGATTATGTACAATTTAAAAACCGGAGAAACAAGGAAAGTTTTTGTTGAGGATCTAGGAACCGAGGTGCTTTCCAGGTGGAAGGCGGGGATTTATTTTGAAGGCAAGTATTACAAGGTAAACAGTATTATGGATTACAGTAATACGAACTATACGCCCGGAAGTGGACAAAAGGTTTCGGATTTCGAACCGGTTACCAAGCAATATTTATGCGAATACGACTTTGAAATCAATACTTCAAAGGAACTTTATGAGATCGGCGAAGATTGGGCTCTCGGCAAGGTTACAAATAAGAGATTTTATTTTCGCGATAGCAGCGGCAGATATTTTTCGACCGAAAAAGACGGTACAGACGAAAGAGAAGAATTTAAAACAGCTGCAACAAATATGGTAGGCGGATATACAATTAATAATACTCAGACGGGGTATACCGTACATGATTTGAAAACCGATGAGTTCAAAGAAGTGGTTTTTGATTATAAGCTGATAAGCAAGCCGTGCGTAACCGAGAAAGGGATATTGACCGCATATCAGACTCAATATAAAAAATGGGACAACTTTGACGTAAATAAATTCAGAAAAGAAAATCCCAATGCATCAAACATTGAGATTAATAATGCCCGCAGAAAAATTTTGGCTTCGGGTTCTGCACAGATATGGCAATGCGACTATTTGGGAGAAAACAATCATGTGATTTTTGAACTCCCGGCTGCTCAAATTACAGTCATATCCGCATACGGAGACTATGTTTATGCTAAAGTCAGTAAATATAACACGGAAACCGGCGCGCATCTGGAGGGTTATGATAACAGACTTTGTTGTATCAACATCAAGACCGGCGAGGTTACGCCAATTCCGCAGCTTGAAATTGTTGTTCCTTATTGGTACGTTAATTAGCATCAAAAAATTTTTTGAAAATTTTTTGAAAATCTGAACAAAAACGCGAAAAATGCAGGTATATACATATAGAGGATAATTACCAAAGGAGGAAGTTCGATGAAATTACTGATCCCCGAACTGAAAAAGCTCTTTAACATCAAGCTGCTCTTGTGGATGATGGCGGCTTTGCTTGCGGCAAACGGTCTTCTTGCCTGGTGGCACTCGCTGAGTGCCGAAAAGGAGATAGGCTTTTCCGGCAGGGAACTCGCAAACGCGGTCGCTCTTTACACAGAGAGCCCCGAGGGGGTAGAGGAGTATTACAAAGAGCTCACAGATTACCGCCGCGCGCAGACAAAGCTTAAAAACCAGGCGAGAGACGAGGGCCGTGAGTTCGTCGAGACCCGCTCTGCTCGCTACTGCGACGGTCTTTACACCGAGGATATCAAGCTTATTGATTTGGCGAAAAAGCATATTCTGGGTAATTCCCGTTTTTCCGATGAGGTCAAGCAGTACATAAAGAATACCGAGGTCAACCGCGCCGAGTATCTTTATTACGGCTATGACGAGACCACAGTCGTTTACCGCTATCAGGAGCTTGCGGGCGAAAGATACACAGCCGTTCTCGATACCGTTACCCTCGGCAACGATTACACCGGCGGCTGGAATAATTTCTTTACCTACACCATGGGCGGAGTTTTTGCCGCCGTCGCCGCGATACTTGTAGGATCGGTCGTATTCATCCGCGAGCGCGAGACGGGAATGTTCATGCTCCTACGCGCCTCGAAAAACGGACGCTTCCCGACGGGTGTCGCTAAGGTCATTGCCGCACTCATTGCATCGGCAATGGTTGCGGTCCTTATCACTCTTGAATCTCTCGCTGTCTTTGCAATACGCGATACACTCACGGGAGCTTTCGAGCCGATTCAGTCAGTCAGCGCGTTCCGCGCCTCGACCTTCCTTGTAAGCGTTCTTGAGTATTCGCTGATATTTACGCTTCTTAAAGTCGCCGGCTCGATGGTGTTCACCGCAGTCGCAATGTTCGCATCGGTTCTGGTCAGCAAATACATCGTAGTTTTTGCGATCGGTGCGGGTGTCTTCGGGCTTAACTTTATCGCCTACCTCACGGGAAGCGATCTTGTCCAGACTCCCCTGCGCTACCTCAATCTTTTCGTTCCCTTTGAGGGTATCCGACCGACGGCGCGTTATTCCGCAATCGTATTCTTAGGTGAGGTGCGCGAATGTCTTTATCTCGTTGCACCGACGGCACTCTTCTTTGCGCTGATCGCGTGCATACTGACCGTGCCGTTCTATTGCCGTTCAACGCTTGGAAACAAGAAGATCAAGGTCATCGGAGATGCAACATCGAAGATCGGGGACGCTCTGAGAGCCGTTAAGAAATTCATCGCAGATCTCGTAAACAAGATCTCCGTAAGTTATTCCGCATCGGGCAGAGGCGTTGAGCTTTACAAAACGCTTTACGGCGGTGTGCTTGCTCTGCTTCTTGTTATCGCGGCTGTCCTTTCCTACAACAGCGTCAAGACCGAGAGCGCGAAGTATTTCACGATGAACTACGACGAGCAGGTCTGCCAATACTACCGCTCGGGCTTCGACGGTGAATGGACTCCCGAAAAGCATGCCGCGATCGAAGCGAAATATGCCGAGGCTTTGAAGGTAAACGCAGACTATGAAGCGGCACAGACCGCGTATTCCGAGGGAAAGATCACCTCGGAGGAGCTTGCCGAACACCGCACAGCCCACAGCAAACTCGGCAGACACGCGACAGGCATAGGTCTTCTGAAGGAACAGTCGGAACGTCTTAAGAAAATGTACGAGGAAGAAGGCATCACCGGCGTTTTCGTTGAAGAATCGGGCTGGGAGGCAGTACTCTCAAGAGGTGTGAATTTCTTCACCTTCGTCGTCATCATCCTTCTTTGCGTCGGAGTTTATACCCGCGAATATGCGGGCAGACCCGTCGCCGACATTATCAGAGCAACTAAGAAGGGAAGGAAGTCGGATCGTAGCCATGT